>NZ_JBFUHH010000008.1:0-89753 GCF_056402495.1 Microvirga sp. P4_A5
CCTCCTTTGCGAACCTCGCTTCCGCGATATCGGCGCAGGACGAGATCGATATCGAATTCAGCGTCGATGGCCCGAGGGGGATCACGGCGGTCAGCCGAGCGTTCGGCGATAACCGAAGACGCGAAGATATCGTGGCGGATTTTGCCAGCGTTGCCAGGATTGCGCACGCCAGTGATGTCGTCTTGCCCGCGGCGTATGCAACCCCGTCGATGCTGGAAACCGATCTCCAGGGCATCGCGCAGGACGAGCCCCGGACGCTCAACGTCCGCGGCGACGTGGGGGATATGTTGCGGGTCCTGGAAAGGCACTGCGGCAGTTGCCTGCTGTCTGCGACAGGTGAATCACACTACGACCTCCGATTGCCGCCCCTCCATCCGGCCCTCAGCGCGCTCGTCCGCGCCAAATTACGACGTTTCCACACTAACGCTCGTTCAGAACTGGAGGTCGGTGTTGCAGATTGAGACAGCTATCGATCCCGCCGAACGGGTGATCACAATCAGATTCACGCCCGAGCATTATGACGCGTTTCCCCCCTCGCCAACTGCGTGGCTGGACGGTCGCATCGTCGAGCACAATCGGGATCGTGCGGCCGCCGCACACGCGCTCCTGCTGCTGCCATTTGTGTCCGGACGACTTTGCCCTGACGGCGGCTGCGGTGTGGACGTCGCCCGACCGTTGCGGGAGCTGTTCGCGCCACGCGACGTGATCATCGAAGGCGTCGAGTTGTCGCCTGCCCGCATCCCATCGGGGACGCGCCATGCCATTCTCTGCGACGGGTCATACCGGTCGGCGGCATTGCTCAGAGCCCAAGAGACGGACCTCGTTTTCAGGGTGAACGAGAGCGCCTATACGACGTCAATCGGACCGCGCAACGTAACAGTCGCGTCCAATTTCGGCTTGTTCGTCCCTGGTCACGGGCAACTCCTCGGGATCGTTCCTGCCATGGCGGCTCTCGTCCTTTTCGCAGAAGACCTTGGCGTCGGCAGTATTGTGCTTCCGATCCATGATCTGACGCGGGAGGAGGCGGAATTGTTCGCTCGCCTCACGGCGCTTTTGGCGGCCGTCAACATCGGCATCCAGGCGCCGTTTTTGGGCAAGACTTTTAATGACCTTTCGTCGTCCCTGCCGCAGTCCTCGGGTCTCGAGATCTTCCTCGCCGAGAGGCACGAGCACACAGCCAAAGTCGAGGATTTGCCGGATTTCTGGCTGGCAAGGCTTCTTTCGGCGGGAAATGACACCTCCCCGGAGGCTTGTCTTGCGATCTCCCGCCTGATGGCGTTTCGGGATGCTGGCCACCCCTTTGCGCCGGGTGAGACTGCATTGATGGACATGAACCCCATCTGTGCCGTCCCCCGCACAGATGAAATGAAGTTCATCTCGTGACCGTATTCAGATCCATCAAGAACCTCGCACCAATATCGCTTCGTCGTCTCCTGAAGGAGCAGTTGCCGGCGAGGCTGGTGCGCGCTGTGGCAACTACGCCCGTTCCGCAGAAGAAGTCCGGCACGAGTCTTGCCAAGGAAAGGTACGTCCCCGCGAGACCTCAATGTCCCATCTGCGGCATGTCACTTCCGGCGGGGCCGCAACAGAAAGCGGGGGTCTRCTCCGGTTGTGGATCGAAACCGCATCAGCGACGGTTGGCACTCGCAGTGTATGCCAACGTCGACGGATCCTCCGACAAAGTCTTGGTGCTGGGTTCAGGCGTCGTCCGGAAGTTTTTGTCTGAGACAATGGAACATGTCACCTTCGCGGAGACCATCGCTCAGGTGCCATCTGAACTTCAAGGCGTCATCGATTGCTGCGTTCATGCTCATGGGTTCAACCGAGGGCCTTCCGCTCACGAGGCGCTGCGGCGCGCCGATGCCTTGCTGACGGCAGACGGCCGGCAATTCTTCGCACTGGATTCATCGCCTGCGACCTGGCGGCCGGCGAGATGGCGATCCAGAGGTCGAAGGTTCACCGATTGGCTGCAGCAGAATGGCTGGTCCACCTACTCAACCTTCGAGCCGGTCGAGTACTACGGCGACGGCGCCACCGAGATATTCGGTTGCGCGAGCGATGGCGAGGCCGAGGACATGGTAATCGTACTCGCACGGGCCAGGGATATGAATCATGGTTGATCGAGATATCGACGCGTCGATCATCCTCAATCTCCACCGGGGCGCGAGCGTGTTGCCGCGAACGCTCCTGTCGCTTCGGAACGCCGCGGTTTTTGCGAAGTCAGTCGGTTACACACTTGAACTCGTTGTTGTACTCGATCGATCGGACGATGAAACGCACAACGCCGTCACATCATTCGACTTGAGCAACTATGATCGGCTGCAGGTGATCCACGTCGACAATGGGTCCTTGGGACTTTCGCGCGATTCAGGCATCGAGATTGCAGGCGGACGGTTCATCTTCACGGCCGATGGCGACGATCTCCTGTCCGAAAACTATATCTCGGAGATTTTGAAAGTCGCAATGCGGGAGGAGCGCGCAACGCTTTTTTTTCCCGAGTATGTGCTTGGCTTTGGCGACCGGTATTACGCAACAAAGTACGTCGGCTTAGATGATTCAACGCCACTTTCTTTCATCGACGCCCATCCCTATATTTCACGTTTCTGCGCCCGGCGGGATGTCTTTCAGCAGGTTAAGTACTCGGACCTCCGGCTGTCCAGCGGCTATGCTTTCGAAGACTGGCATTTCAATGCTGAGGCCGTGGCGGCCGGGATTGGCATCAGGACCGTGCCAAGCACGATCCTGTTCTACCGACGGCATGAAGGCAGCCTCGTCCTCGCCAAGGAGGCGATTTCCACGCGTCAAATTCCCCCAAATCCCCTTTTTGTGCCTGCGACATTTCTAAAGGTCTCGGAGCCATACGTCGAGAAGCTGAGAAACTCCGAGACGAGGAACAAGCGTCCTGCGAAGGCCAAGTTGTCCGAGTCACCCGAGGTGATGCGGATGATCGAGGATGCTCACGCCATCGAGCCCCTGATCGATCCAGAGAAATTCGCGCCCGTGCTAATTTCGACGAACCAGCCTGGGTCGTTCCGCGTTGGGCTTTCCTATCACACCATTTGCGACGCCATTGGGGAGCGCCAGTTCGCGCACGTATACTTGCTTCCGCGCTTGTTGGACGATCCCGCGGGTAAAGAGATCCTGTCGCACCTCGAACAGACATACCGAGATGATCCGTTCCAAGATGTACTGGTGGTCCTAGGAGAGGAATTCGTGAATTCGTCCCTGTTGAGTCGGTTGCCGCCGAATGTCGTCACCATCGACATGAGCCTGCTTTGTCGCGGCCTTCCGCTCTCAGCCCGGTGCCTGATTACCCTCAAATTGGTCCAGACCTGCGGTTCAAGAGCGCCCATTCATCTTCTTCAGTCTGCGTTCACCGAACGGTTCATGGAATTGTTCGGCGCGGCGTTGCAGGGGCGAGATTTTCGACACCATGATAACCCAGGGACCCCCGATGACTTTTGCGCCACGGTCGTCCGCGAAAACCGGATACAGAGCGATTCGCAACCCGTCGGGTGTCTCCAACCTGATTACGACACAGCCCTTGAAGCCGCGAGACCTCTGGCGCGCGCAGATGAGTTTGATATGACCAAACTGTTCTACTCTCCTCCAGCAAACTGCCAAGTACCTGAACTCGGAAAAGTATGGGAGACCCTTTTCGGGCGCAGAACCGAGGGATACTTCGTCGAGGTGGGCGCTTACGATGGTGAGAATTTCTCGAACACAAGTTGCCTCGCCGATGCCGGTTGGGCAGGTCTTTACATCGAGCCAATTCAGGAATTTTCCGACAAGTGCCGGGCGAGACATGCGGGAAATCCGCGCGTTTTCGTCCTCAACTGTGCTGCTTCGGACACGGCTGGTACGGCCCGGATTTTTATCGGGGACACCTTGACCACACTTGTGGGTGATCAGGTTGCGGACTATGAAAAGATCGATTGGGCCAAAGGGCTTCACCAAGGCGAGAGCCGCGATGTTCAGACTGCGCGACTCGACACGATTCTTGAAGAGCAGAACGCACCGGTTGGATTCGACGTCCTTGTCATCGATGTCGAAGGCGCAGAGGAAAAGGTCGTCAAAGGGTTCGATATCGACAAATGGCGCCCGAAGGCGATTTTGATTGAACTGGAAGATGAGCATCCCGATTTCCGCGACAACACTCGCGTCGTGGATTCCGTCAGCGCCATCCGTCACGCGATTGAAAACGCGGGGTATCAAATCTACTTCAAGGATCACATCAACAGCTTGTATGTCCGCAACGAGGTAGCCGACCGCGCTGCGACCAAGGCTGCGCCCGCCGACAGGCCCCCACTTGTCTCGGTTGGGTTACCAACCTTCAATCGCCCGGACATGTTGCGTGAGGCAGTGAACTCGATATTGGGGCAGACATTCGCGGATTTCGAATTGGTCATCTCCGACAATTGCTCGACAGATCCCAAAGTTGCCGAGCTTTGTGCCCAATGGGCGGAGCGCGATCCCCGGATAACGTACATCAGGCAACCTTTGCAACGGAGCGCGACCGATAACTTCCTTGCCGTGTTTCGCATGACATCGGCCCCTCTATTCAKGTGGGCGGCGGATGACGACCTCTGGAACGATGCGTTTCTCGAAAAGGCTGTCGCGGCGCTCGACCACGACGATTCGATCTCAGCCTGGATGTGCCACATCAACGTCATCGATCCGGCGGGATTGGTAGTCCGCGAGATACCCAACCTGGCGCGATTCAACTCCTCGCGCTCGAAATCAGTGGATCTAGCGCGCTTTGTCGCTCATCCGGAATGTTTGGGGAAGGCAAATCTTTTCTACAGCGTCTTTCGTCGTGCCAAGCTGGCTACGGCAATCGAGAAGGCCCAACGCTATTTTGCCGTTTGGGGGTTCGACATGATTTTCCTGTATGCGTTCCTGTGCAGGGCAAACATCAAAGTCGACCCTCTCATATACTTCAGCAAGCGGCTGGCGACGCGGGAAGTGGGTTTTCTGCCGGTGGACCCCAGGCAGCACATCGTGCCGTGGGAGTGGGCTGGTCGATATTACGGCGCGATCATCGACGTCTCTCGCGGCACGCCATATCAGCTTTTTACGCAAGCTGCCGTTCGCATCCGCTATCTTTATGACGTCCTGTACTGGCGTTTCAAACTGAAGCGCCCAGCACCATGGCGTCCATCTCAGGGCGCACCTCCCACGGTGTGAAAGCAGCCCCCAGGCCCGGAGAGGTTTTTTTGACCTCGGACGTGGCCCTTTCATCGCAGAACAATCACATCTAGACTCAATCCAAGAATTGAAAGTTTTGCGCGAATTTCTGCCTCGTAATTGGGGTTCATGAGAACAACAGAGGCGATGTTGTATTGGGAAAGCTGCTCGGGAGCGACGATTGGGTGAGCCGAGATCGGGATATAGCCACCCTGCTTCCCCGGATTCGAGTCGACCACGACCTTAAGTATCTCTCCGGCCGGATCCATCATCAGCGCAAATGTTGCGCCTTTGGCGCCGGCTCCCCACAATGCCACCGGGCCCTTTGCGAGAGCATGCTTCAGGGTCGTCTTCCACGAGCGAAGGAATGCGTCGAAATGCTCGCTCGGCGCTGGTGTCTCAACCGCTACTGGCGAAGCTTGCGCCTCGACCCAGAGGTACTGCCCCGAAAAGCAGGTTTCAACCTTCTGCGGCGAGAAACCTGCATCACGCAAGGCGACGCTGATCGATCCGAAGTCGAAAAGAGAGCAATGCTCATAGAAGTAATCCTGGAACGCATTGTGGCGGAGGATCCAGCCGTTGTCCGGGGTTTCGATGAATAATCTGGCATCACTATCATCGGGTAGCGTGGCGCGAATTGCCTTGAGAAAAGCAATCGGGTCCGGGACGTGTTCGATGGTATGGCGGGAGAGAAGGATCGTAGGCTCGCTCACAAGACGAGCGGCCGACTCCGCTGTGAAATACTCCGGGAATATATCAAGGTTCGTTCGATGAGGTTCCATTCCACGATACGCAGGATCAAAACCTGTCGCGCGAATGGCGTCAGTTGCCGAGGTCAGGTCAAGGAGACTCCTGAGGAAATCCCCCTGGCCACAACCAATCTCTACGATATGCGCCGAACCCGATTTCGGAATCGTCCCGATAATCCGCGCCGCCCGGGTAGCGAGATGCAGCGAGAAGGCTTCCGAGTGTGTCTGGCTGTTGTCGTATTCCTCCGTATAAGCAATGAGTTTCGGATCAAACGATCCGTTCCACGCGAATCCGCAATGGTCGCACTTCAGTATTCGCAAATCTCCCGTCGGCGCCTCGCGAGCACTCCGCTCCGAACGATAAACTGCGTTCTGGAGGACCGGCGTCTTTTTACGATGAAAGATCAGTTGATACGACTCTGACGAGCAGACCGGACACGTCATCGGATTCATTCTACTCTGCGGATGTAGGCCGAAGGCCAATAGGTAAGATTTTCGACTGTTGTCCCTTCGCTGAAAGGTGGATTGGGCGGCTCGACCTTGAAGGCTGGATTTGCTGCAACGAATTCCTGCGCCGCGCGAGTCGGATTGTCCTGTCGCCATTCCGGGTTCCCGCCCGGCGTGTCGGCAACCTCCGACATAATTCCATCGGTAGCAACAATGAAGGATCCTTGAGACACGAGCGGGCTGTAGAGGTTCAACTCCTTGAGCACATGATCATAAGAGTGGTTGCTGTCGAGGATAATGAGCGTGCGCTCGCCGGGCTTGATCCTGTCCCGGACCGATTGCAGCGTGGCAGCATCAGTTGAGCTTCCCTCTATCAGCTCGATATACGGACTCAGGCGATGTGCTTCGATGGCCTTTCTGTTGTGCGGTCGAATTTCAATATCGATGCCGATCACCCGCCCCCGGCCCAAGGCGCAGCACAAAGTGGCGTAGAATATCAGTGACCCGCCGTGCGCGACGCCCGTTTCGATAATCACGTCCGGTTCGACCGCAGCGATCAATTCCTGCATTCGCAAGACGTCATCCGGCAACTGAATGATGGGTCTGCCGAGCCAGCTGAAGGTATAGGAATATTTCTGGTTCCAGTTGACCTTCACATAAAGTCGCGCAAGTTCGCGAAATCCCTCCTCGGAGTAGAGAGGCACTTCACGGCGGCCTTCCGCAGACTCAATCACGATGAGGTTTCTGGTTTCATCAATTGTGGTGGTCATTCGACGCTCCGAGTGTCGTCACGAGTTTCAAAGGCGCTCCGCCGCCAATAGTCAATCGATGAGTTGATCGAGGCGGCGAGCGAATAGCAGGGTCTATAATGGGTTTCCTGCAGAAGCCGGGTTGCGTCTCCCCACAAATTCTTGGCTTCGCCCAGCCGGTCAGGCAGAGCTCCCAAGTAAACAAGGTCGGGCCGGTTGAGGGATAGGCCGATGTGATTCACCACGTCGCCGATCGAAATCGGATTGCCCGAACAGACGTTCACTGGGCCGGATAGTTCGGAACGGGCCAACGTCGCAAAGGCGGAGCCGCAATCTCGCACGTCCATAAAGTCGCGAACCTGGACGCCTGAACTGCAGCGAGCGGCCTCGCCGCGCAATAGGCTGCGTATCACGTTCGGAACAAGACGATCGGGATGCTCCCCAGGCCCGATCAACATGAAAACACGCCCCCATGCGTAGTCGATTCCGCGCTCTGCGCAAAACGCGGATACCAATCGGTGGTACGCATCTTTTGCCACACCGTAGAGGTGAACCGGCGCGACCTCCGTTGAACCTTCGACGCAGGGACCGACCTCGGGGGGCCGATATTCGACGCACGTGCCCGCAGCAACGATCCGTCGTCCGCCTTGATCGGCGAACAAGCGAAGAAGCTGTAGGCTCGCAGCGACCCAATCCAGATTGTCCGGAGCTCGCCAGAACTGTCCATGACGGGTTTCCCACGCCAGATGAACCAGCGTATCGTGGTTACGGCCGGACAATGCGGTGCGAAGTGCCGCGGCATCCAGCAGATCGCACTCGGCAAACGTGAGGCGCGCGTTGCAAGGAACGCCACTGCTCCGGCGGCCGATAACCGTGACCTGACAGCCCGCTGCAATCAGTTCACGGCAAACGTGCTGTCCGATAAATCCCCGTGCTCCGGTCACCAGTACGTGTCTTGCCCTATCCAATCACGAGCTCCCTCAGCAGAGGTAACGAAGCATCTCGTTCAGACATGAGGAGTGGTGGGATTGGCCAGTCGATGTCGACGTCGGGGTCGTCCCATCGAAAACCTGTTGCAGCCTCCGGCACGTAGGGGTCGGCGATCTGGTAGAACACATCCGCATCGTCGGTCAGGGTTACAAACCCATGGGCGAAGCCGGCCGGAATATAAAAGGCACGACCGTTCTCTGCGCTCAGTTCGAAGCCGCACCAGGACCCTCGCGACGGAGAACCCTGCCGGATATCGACCGCGACATCAAATATGGCGCCGCGCGAGCAGCGCACAAGCTTCGCTTCTCCGTGGGGGGGGCGCTGCCAATGCATTCCCCGCAAGGTACCGCGCAGTCTGTTGCGCGAGAGCGAACATTCCAATCCGCAATCGGCCAATCCGTGTTGCAGAAAAGTGGCTCGGCAAAATGTGCGCGCAAACGAGCCCCGGTCATCCGCATGACGGTCGGGATGCACAAGGTGAAGACCGGAAAGCGAAAGAGGCTCGATTCTCATTATGAACCACCCGCGAAAAGTCCGGGCGAATCGGCCATACGCCCACGAATTGCTTGTTGATCCTGCGTCATTCCAAAATGCTCAGGCGTGGGATCGCGGTCACGAAGCGGGCGCCCCACTGACGAACATGGGCGAGTTGTCCGACGACCTCCTCACGCAGGTTCCAAGGCAGAATAACGATGTCGTCGGGTCTAAGCTCTTCGATCGCCTCCGGTGAACGGACGGGAATTCTGCTGCCGGGAAGGAGCTTGTTCTGCTTGGCGGGGTTGCGATCCACGACGAAAGCGAGGTCGTCGGCAGAAACGTCGCAGTAGTTCAGCAAGGTATTCCCCTTGGCGGCGGCGCCATAACCGACAACAACGCGCTGCTCCGCTTTGCTCGCGTCCAGATAAGAGCGGAATTCGTCTCGCACTTTGCGAACTCTGGCATCGAAGTCTGAATACCCCTCTGGCCTATCGAGGGCGGCCGCAAGTTCCATCTCTCGTACGCGCTGCACCCTCGGAGACAACGCTTGGCTCGCCTCGTTCTTGCACGCGAATATCCTTAAGGAACCACCGTGGGTCGGAACCTGCTCCACGTCAAAGATGCGCAATCCATGCCGTTCGAACAAGCGCTCGACGGCAAGGAGGGATAAATAAAAGAAGTGCTCGTGATAGATCGTATCGAACTGCGTCTTCTCGATAAGATTGRGGAGATGCGGGAATTCGACGGTATGAACCGCCTCCGGCTTCATCAGTGCCACGATACCCTGTACGAAGTCATCGATATTGGGGACATGGGCGAGCACATTCTTGCAAACGACAAGATCGGCCCCCTCGCCCTCGGCAACCAGACGCTCTGCGACGGAGCGCCCAAAGAACGCCACCGCCGTGCGTACTCCCTTTGCTTGTGCGGCCCTTGCGACATTGCCGGCAGGTTCCACACCGAGACACGGAATTCCGGCGCGAACAACATGCTGGAGCAAATAGCCATCATTGCTTGCGATTTCGACGACCTTGCTGGTGCCGTCGAGGTGAAACCGCTCGATGACCATGTCGACATAGGCTTTCACGTGAACGAGCCATGAATCGGAGAACGACGAGAAATAGGCGTAATCGTCGAAAATCTCTTCGGGCGGAACGACATGTTCGACTTGAACGAGAAGACACCTGTCGCACACACGGGCATGAAGCGGATATTTTGGCTCCTTATCCGCAGGCGAGTCCGGGATGAGATACGAATTAGCAAGAGGCTGACGGCCAAGATCGACCAGTGTGGTGGTCAGGGGCGCCTTGCAGCTCAGGCAGAGCGGGAAGCAGTTCATCGGATCGCCTCGTAGCGTTCGATCTGTTCGGAGGTCAACCGTCGCATATTTTCCCCTCTGGACCACGCTTCGTACCATTCAGCCGTCCAGCGAAGGGCCTCGCGCGCATTCAGCTTCGAGGTCCACCCCAGGGTCCGTTCGGCGAGCGTCGCGTCAAGGGTCAGGAGCGCCGCCTCGTGTGGCTGTGCGCCCTCGGTGAGTCGCCATTCGCATGGGTTGCCCAGGCTCGAAAGAAAAATCTTCGACGCCTCTGCGACCGTGAGGATATCGCTCGCTTCCGGACCGAAATTCATCGCAGTCGGCACATCCGTTCCGCGCGATCCGGCAAGCGTCTCAATGTAGGACAGATAGCCTGCAAGCGGGTCCAGCACAAATTGCCACGGGCGTGTCGCGCTCGGGTTACGGAGAGTCACCGTCGCGCGCGCATGCGCGGCTCGCCACAAATCCGGCACCAGACGATCAACCGACCAGTCGCCGCCGCCCACCACGTTTCCGGCCCTTGCCGTTGCAACGGGGGTCCCCGAGGCGGCGAAGAAGCTTTTCGCCCAGGAGTGCGTTACCATCTCTGCGGCGGCCTTCGACGCCGAATATGGATCGTGGCCTCCCAGTGGGTCCCCCTCGCGAAAGGCGTTTCCGGTTCCCGAATTCAGATAGACCTTGTCGGTTGTTACAACGAGGACAGCCGCGAGATCGCCTTTCGCGTGTTCGTTTGCTCGAAGCGCCTCGAGCACATTCATCGTGCCTGTGACATTGACGTCGAAGGTCTCGCGGGGATTGCGGTAGGAACGTCGGACGAGCGCTTGAGCGCCCATGTGGATGACGACCGATGGCTTTGCCTGTTTCACAACCCGTGCGAGCGCGGCAGAATCCCGCAGGTCCCCAATCACCGAGGTGAGGTTGGGGAACGGTTTCAGGGTATCGAAGAGGTTCGGGTCGGTCTCGGGCTCCAAGGCAAAGCCGAACACCTCTGCGTTGAGATGTTCAAGCCATTTGACGAGCCACGATCCCTTGAAGCCGGTATGTCCGGTCAGGAGAACCCGGCGACCGTTCCAGAACGAGCGAGATATCATCGAGGGGCGTCCCCGTCCCGCAGGGGTCTGGCCCAGGGGGCAGAACCATCTGCCCAAATACGCTCAAGTTGCTGGCGGTCGCGCAAGGTGTCCATCGCCTGCCAAAATCCCTCATGGGTGAAGGCGGCGAGTTGCCCGTCGGCTGCAAGGCCCGTGAGAGGTTTGGCTTCCCATGCCGTTTCATCGGCTTCAATCCGATCGATGACGCGCGGTTGAAGGACAAAAAATCCACCGTTGATATATCCACCATCCCCAAGGGGTTTCTCAGTAAAGCGAACCACCCGCTCATCCTCTATTTGGGTGGCACCAAAACGTCCGGGCGGGCGCACCGTGGTCACTGTGGCATCGAGACCGTGACTGTTGTGGAAACGCGCGAGGGCCTGCAGGTCCACATCCGAAAGACCATCACCGTAGGTCATCATGAACGGCTCATCGTCGAGAAGATGCCGGATGCGTTTCAGGCGACCGCCCGTCATGGTCTCTGCGCCGGTATCGACCAGGCTAACCCGCCATGGCGGAACATATTCATTCCGTGAGAAAGCAAGGGTGTTGGCCGCGAGATCGACGGTCACATCGGAACGATGGAGGACGAAGTTCGCAAAGTACTCTTTGATAATATAGCCTTTGTATCCCAAGCAGATCACGAAATCATGAAACCCATAGGAGGAATAGTGACTCATGATGTGCCAGAGAATCGGACTTCCGCCGATTTCCACCATGGGTTTCGGCCGGCTTTGCGTCTCCTCCATGAGGCGCGTTCCAAGCCCGCCGGCGAGAATGACGACTTTCATGCAAATTCTCCACCACAGCCCAGAGGCGAAACCGGGCCGCAGAATTCTCAATTGAATTCCACGGCTCGGAGTGTCAAGCGGGGCTCTGTTCGCCTGCGCCCAACTGAGCCGTGGCACCCTGAAGCGTCCGCGGCCCGGCACGACGGCCGCTCGTCGCAGATTCTCTGCTACGAAAGCGAGCTGAACATTTTCCTTGCCGTGTCGGCCAGATCACATTTTGGTTTCCACCCTAGTTCCTCCCGGGCACGCTCGATGTCGAGAACGGCGTAGCGGAGGTCGAACGGTCGCGCCGGCGCGTGGGAAACCGTCGGATGTCGGCCCGTAATTCGTTCGAGGGTGGTGATGACCTCCAGTTCCGTCAGGCCATGCCCTGACCCAATGTTGTAGATTCCGTTTCGCCGAAACGTAGGGTCAAGGAAACGGGAGAGGAATTCGCCCAGTTCGTCGGCATCGAAATAGTCTCTGACGTTGCCGCCGTCGCCGAATATCGTCAGGGGCCTGCCTTGGAGGAGGCATGAAATGGCCGCGGCGACGAAGCCATGGCCTTTTCCCATCTGCCATCTCCCGACCGGATTAGCGAGTCGCAGGATGGTCAACCCGAGTCCGCTCGTGCGGGCGTGGAAAGAAAGTAGGTTTTCCATCACCAGCTTTCCGAACGCGTAGGCTGTTGCCGGCAGAGGGGGCGTCGTCTCAGTTATGGGAACCGACTGGCCGCGCCCATAAATCTGGCCGCCGCTTGACGTAAAGACAAGATGGCAGGTCGGGTTCAGCTCGCGCACCATGTTGACGAGTTTTGCGCTCTCGACCGCTTCTTCCAGCTCGTGGGTTGGGTCTAGCGGGCTCGACGCGGGGCGGGTGCTCGAAGCGAGATAAAAGATGACCTCCGCGCGCCGCAGAATGCCGGGCAAGGCCGAGTCGTTGAGGGCGATACCTTCGACGCTGGGGGCGAACCGAGCCAGAAATGCTCTATCCGGGTTCCGCGAGATACTTGCCGCGGCAATCCCGCGCTCGGAGAAAGCCTGACACAGATGCCGCCCGACAAACCCAGTGCCGCCATAGATACAGATCGTCAAAAGATCACTCGTTCCAAGTGATCTGACTGGGCGATCTGACAGGAGGCTATTCCAGCTGTGATGTAACCGCCGTTCAAATTGTTTCCCCCGAAAAGGCCCGTCGTATCAGCCACCATATTAAGCCGCAAGTGGGAGCGACCGCCCCGGCTGGGGACACCGGCCCCCGCTTCGAGGACTGCCAGCAAAACGCGGAAGAAGAGCAAGCTCGAGACAGGACTTTATTACTAGTGTCGTCGCGGGCGGCGGGCGGCTCCGTGATATCATCTTGCTTGACTTTCATCGAGACGCTAGACGACCTCAACGCGATGGAAAACGAATGGCAGATCGCTAGGAATGAATGATCACGACCTTCCTTCGGTTGATGTCTGCATGGTGGTCAACATCCATGCGGGCGCCGGCTATCTACGCCGGACCATGTCGTCCCTTGAGTCGTCTGCCCGGGTTGCCGCTGCGGCGGGTCTGAAAGTCGAGTTGCTTCTCGCGCTCGACCGCTCTCCGCCCGAAACTCAATCATGGATTGCATCGTACGACTCGGATGCGTTCGAGCGCATTCGCGTACTAGAATTGGACAACGGGTCGTTGGGATTGTCCAGGCAAATGGGCTTGGAAGCAGCAAGAGCCACTTATGTTCAGTTCTGCGACGAAGATGACCTGGTGTCGAGCAACACAACGCTCCGATGCTTTAACACTGCCAGGGAATACGGCCCCCGCACGATTGTTGTGCCCGAGTACTTGTATGGATTTGGTACAACTCATCTCTTGGCCGTATACGAGGGAAGCGACCGCATACCGCCGTTGGCTTTCCTCGCGCAGCATCCCTATATCTCCCGGATCTTCGTTCATCACGAAATCGCCAACACGGTCAAATACATCGACGTTCGACTGGGCCCCGGATATGCCTACGAGGACTGGTGGTTCAACGCCACCGCATTGGCTTCCGGATACCGGTTCGCGGTCGCGCGAGGTGTGATTCTTTTCTATCGGCATCGGGCCAACAGTCTTTCAGCCAGCATGACCAATCAATCGGCACGGCTGATCCCGCCGTCGCCGCTCTTCTCTCCCCCTATTTATCTCGCAATGAATGCAACAAGCGCTCGCCAATTCAAACGAAGCGGCCAGCAGCAAAGTGCTCCTGAGGACGAAAGAGCACGTTTCGTTCGCAGCAAAGCGAATGTGAATGAGGTTCGCCGCGCCAACCGGATCGACCCCGCGATAACGCTTAGTACAGTTGATGATTGCACGGTGATGTGCATGAGCAACGGCGATTTCGCAACAGGGGCCGCCTATTTTGAGGCCTGTCGGCGCGTCGTCGGCCAAGAATACAATGAAGTCGCCTTGATGCGGTCGGCCCGAACCGGCAGGTCGGCCATAGCCGCGCTGACGGCTCTCTCTGAAATAAACGAAGTTTCTAACAATCTGGTCCTCATAGACGATCCCGATCAAAACGATTCCGCAGGGCAGCCTCTGCGCAACGCAACCGTGATCAACCTTGCGCTACTCGGCAATGGATTATCTGTGGAGCAACGAAGCCTGCTGGCTTTTCGATTGATTGAAATTTCAGCACCAGACGCCCGCATTCATTTCGCGGCGGACGCGACCTCAGCCCAATTTCTTGGACGCTACGGCCGATTGCTGGAGGGCCGCCCAAAAGTGTTTTACCGCGATGATGACCGCTCGTACATGACATCCTCAGGATTCATGCTTGAAGGCGCACCTTTTGATTTCCTGTCCGAATTTTTCGACGACGCGGATATCGTCGTTCACAGTTCTCGGTCGGGACAGGCGCATGATCGCGCGAGGCTCGATCGCCGCCCTCTGGCGTGGCGCCAGATCTATTCGCCAATGACACTGAATCACGATTTGCCCGACCCCGATGCTCTCGACCAAAAGGTGTTGGCGATCGGGTTTTCCCAGGCCGAAGCGGGGAACCTTGAACGGCTCTGCAGAGACACTTCTCTGGATGTGGTCGTCCTTATGCACGAGGGTGACGATGCGTCATCGTACGATGCGGTGATTGTCGGCGGGACCGACGAGGCGACCTATGCCGACCTGGTGACATTCCTAAGCCAGGGTCATCCGCTGATCGGCCCCGCGACCGATGCAATGCGAGAACTCCCCGAACAGCACCTCGCTGTTGCCAGTTCCACAGGCGATTCGGCGCCGTCATTATCGGACTACGTTGCTGTTATCGCACAATTCTACAATCAACCTGAATGTCGTCGCGGTTTGTTCCGAGGAATCGAAAGACTGTTTGGCGACCGACACTCCAACGCAGTCTATCGCGCCAGGATTGCGGAGGTTTTTGAATGCGATCAGACGGCGTGGACGGTGCCAGAAAGCAACGTCGGCACGCGATAAATCCACGACGCGGAAGCCGGCGGTCAAGCAGACAAGCATTTCCAATCGAGCGCGCTTGAGAAGGGATCACGGATAGAACGATGGTCACGAACGAAGAAGTTTCTCGTAGCCTCGCCGCCCACGGCGTCGACTCTTCCGCAGCGATTATCGTGCTTGAGGCAAACGAGCTTGGGTCGTGCCCGCGCCTTGGGGTTTCGGCGCAAAATGTCGACGCGATTCTGGTGCGGCGGGAATTCAACGAGGAACCTGTCTGGGCTTTCTGGCCGATCGCATTCGACGCCGGATACGTGGCGGTCGCGCATGAAGGGAAAGGCGACCTTTTCTTGCGCTCCGATCTTGTGACGGACCTGTCGCGGCTGGGAGGACAGACTCGCGGCCAAATCACCATGTCGAGCCTTGGCGCCAATGGTGCTTTCGCAAACCAGCTTTTCCAATACGCCTATGTCAGGTTCTACAGCCTTCGCCTCGGATGCAGGATGGGGGTTCCTGAATGGATCGGCGAGACGATCTACGGCGTCCCAAGCCACCGTCCCGTGACACCGCTTCCAAAAGAGCTCCGCTATTTCGCTTTTGATGATGACGACCTTGAGCTCTGGCGGATGGAAGATCCTCCGCTCGAGGCGAACTTGTGGGGCTACTTTCAAGAGCTTCCCCGGGCGCTGCTGCCACATAGGAGTCTGCTAAGAAGGATGTTCCTTCTTCGTGACCCACTTTTGTCCGATGTCGCGGTATTCTATTCCCGACTGACGGAGGGCGGACAGCGTCCGCTCGTTGCCGTTCATGTCAGGCGTGGGGATTATGTCTCGCTACATCGAGAGGGCCTACCTTGGTACCGGCCCGTTCCCGAGGAATGGTACGTGACATGGCTTGAGAGCGTTCTTGCCGCCACGCCCGATGCGGTTATCTACGTCGCAACCGATTCGCCCGAAGCAGTTCTTCCGGCATTCGCTGGCTTCCGGATCAAGACTTTGGACGATTTCGGAATCGAGAACACTTTCTCACCGACAATTGTCGATTTCGAGATTATGCGCCGGGCAGCGCACCTTGCTGTCTGTAACTCGAGCTTCTCGCGAATGGCGGCGATTCTCGCGCAAAAGGAACAGCAGACGTCGCTGGCCGATTTCGAAACTGCGAAATTCGTACCATTTGCCCCCTGGAGCAGCGAACCATTCTGGTCACGGTTCGAGGGAGTGGGTCTCGCGCGTGCGTCTGCAACGTTCGGATATAGCGACGAAGCGCGGCGCCAGCGCGATGTAATGCTGCGGCGCAACGCAAGCATCGCGATTAATGCCGCCGAAGAACTGAAGGATGTTTGGAGTCGCTGGAACAATCTTGGTGAATTGCTGATACGAACGAGTTCGGAGAAGAGCCGGGTCATCTCCCAGCTGGAGGAAGTATCAACCGCTCTGGCCGCCGCCGAGAAGCAAAACAGGCGGCTAACGCGATCGGTTCAGGATCTGAAGCGACAGAAGAAGATCAAAGCGGAGGCCGCACTTCGCATCGCGTACAACGAGGGGCCGGGCCGCATTCCTCATCGACTGACATCTCGGAGTCTGTTGTTCGGTCTTCGGGTTCTGCGACGTCTCCTTGGGCCCGGATCGCAACTTTCGAAGGCGCATATCGAGCCGATGATCCTGGYCTTGAATCAATACAGGTATCGGGACGCGCTCGGACGAGGAAAGCAGGCGGTGAAAAGCATCGCCAATCGATTTCTGCGACGGGTGCCGTCTACAGCACTTGAGGGAGGCAATTCCTCCGGGCACACCGAACCGGCACCGGTCTCTCGACCGACGCCCTTCCCTCTTTCGGCGGTTGGTAGCTTCAGCGCAAAGGAAACCAACCACCTGATCCAGACATTCGACCCGAGCCAGGATCCAGGGCAGGCGATCGAGGACTCGTCCGCAGAGTTTCTCGTCCTCACAACCGACGCGCCTGGAGACGATCGCGCTATCCTCGACCTTGTTATCGCTCTGATGCAGGCAGAATCGAGTATCGACGCAATGTGCTCTAGCAACGCTGCCGAGTTCGGCACACTTGTGGTGAGACGCAGCAGCCTGGCGGAGATCTTCCCCTCCGGAATGCGCCCGAAATACGGCGTCTCTATCCGCGAGTGGATGCGGCTGCTGCGGGAAGCGCTTGCAACGTATTCTTACGGCGCACTGCGCGCTGGCGACACTCACACGACGCCCCGAACGCTCGGACCGAAGCATGGTCTTTGGTCTGCTGATCCCATCCGCGGCGCGGAGCGCCTCGAGATGGCGGTTGGTGGAAATGTCGCCCCACCCTGCGACGACAAGCGCCCGCATTGCCTTGTGGTGGTCTCTTGGCTCCCCGTTGGGGGATCGGAGGTCGTATTGCTCGAGGTACTGCAAGGCCTCGCTGAGCGGTGGCGCCTCAGCATCGTGACGACGCTGCCGGACACTCACGCCATGCACGATGCGTTCACGCAAGTTACCCCGGACATCTTCCATCTCGGCAACATGTTCGATCCAGACCGTGTGGCAGGCATCATTGGCGGGCTAGCCGCTCGAAAGCAATCTCGCGTCATTCTCACCAGCAACTCGGCTCTCATGTATGAACGTGCATCCGAGTTGGTGGCACGCCTTCCAAATGTCTCCCTTGTGGACATCATCCATAACGATCTTCAACAGGGTCATTTCGGCAGCGCAGTCAAATACTCCGCAGCATTCACTAAACATGTGGCCATCAGCAGGAAGATTGGCGAGTCTCTACTCCAGCGTGGAGTTCCGACCCGGCGCATATGTGAGATACCTAACGGCGTCGATCTCGCTGTTTTTGCCGCATCCCAGGATCGCAAAAATCTGCGTGGGAAGCTTGGCGCCAGCCCGAGCCACGTCGTTCTTGGTTTTGTGGGTCGGTTGAGCGGCGAAAAGAGACCCGACAAGTTTCTCGATGTCGTTGCGAAGCTTGCTCGCACAATGCCTGTCCAGGCGACAATGATCGGCTCTGGCCGTGAGGAAGCACAGCTTCGGAAGAGAATCGAAGGCAGCGACTTGCCGGTTGTCATCCGGCCAAAAGTCGAGCGTGCTGACCTCCCAGCTTTCTATGCCGCCCTGGATTTCCTCATCATGACTTCGACGATTGAAGGCATGCCGCTCGTTGCCCTCGAAGCCTTGGCGTGCGGCACGCCGGTCGCCAGCACCCGTGTGGGCGATATCGCCAGGATTGTGACCGATGGTGAGAACGGGTTTCTTTCACCAGTCGATGAAGTTGAGTTACTGGCAGACAAGATCCACGAGGCCATCCGCGATGATCGGACAGCGACGATGCGTGCGGCTGCTGTCGAATCCCTTGCAGCCTCAGGGATGACCAGCAGCGCCATGCGAGAGGGCTATGCGCGGCTGTTGAGTCAGTTCGAGGAGAACTCCTGAATCAGGAGTACGAGCAACCCRCACTCGGCAGTCTGCGGCAACTTGTTACGACTGGGATGGCGAGTGCGTCGAGAGGAATCAAACCACAATGGCCGAAAGAATCAGCCTCGTTTCGAGTGCCATGCCCTACGATTCCATGCTGGCAGCTGAGCATATCGCGCGGTATTTCGCCCTACAGGATTTATGCGCGGGCAAGCGCGTTCTGGACATAGCATGCGGTGAAGGTTACGGATCCGCTCTCCTCAAAAAGGCTGGTGCGACCTTCGTTCGGGGCGTCGATCTCTCGAAGGAAGCGATTTCGATTGCGAACACGCGATTCGCTGGGGAAGGCATAAAGTTCGACGTCGGCGATGCGCTCGACCTCTCTTTCCTTATCGACGACGGGCCATTCGATGCGATTGTCAGTTTTGAAACCATCGAGCACGTTGAAGATCCCCACCGTTTTCTTCGCGAGTTACGACGGAACCTTGCTCCCGGCGGATCCATCGTCATCAGTTGCCCGAACGACGCCCTCGAAGCCGAGCGCGGTATCGTGAACCCGTTCCATTCTCGGACTTACTCCTTCGCCGAGTTCAAGGAGACCACCCAATCAGCGCTTGGAGAGGCCTCGCAATGGCTGATCGCGTCGCCACTGACGGGCGTCGGCATCCATGAAGAGGGTGATCCTCGCCTGACGAACTCGGATCAGTCGATGGAAAAATGTTTGGAGATGATTTCAACTCCCCATGCGGTCGGGATTCCTTCTCAGTCGGCACAGCGGGTTTCTCCCGACGTTGCTTCTTTCTTCATGGGAATCTGGAATGGCAGGATCGCCACCACGCTGGTGCACGCGCCGCTCTCTCGCCGTGCCTATGTGGAGCCTTGGCTGGAACTCGATAGTCTTGGAGCGGATCGAGCGCGTCTTCAGCAGGCGGCGGAGCGCGCGCGCTCGCTGGCGCATTTGTCCGAGGCGCGGGCGATGGAGGTTCGACGGGTCTCATCGATAGAACGCGAACAGGCAGCCACGATCATCGTCGGCTTGGAGCGTCGGCTAGTGGCCATGAAGGAGCAAATCGCCAGCAGGGACGCAAAGCTTGATCACCTTCGCAAACGGATCGAGGGTTCGAGGGCGCATCGATTCGCCGAATCCTATATCAGGTTTGTGAGGGGTGATTCAGTACCCGCACGTTTCCTGCGACGCCTGCGACGTCGGATCGGGATGTAGAAGGGGAAGACGCGAACGAATGACTGCCTCACGCCCGGGTGCAGCCTGACCCCGTCGGGAGGCATGGATTATCAACGTGCCGGCACGCGCGCCGATGGATTAACCTAATCGTGTCGGTTCTTGCGCTCGCGCTCTCTCAGGACCGTTTTGAGATCCTCATCCATCATCTCTCGCACCAGATCCGCAAAGCTTGTCCGATGCTCCCAGCCAAGCACTCGCTTGGCTTTGGACGGATCACCAATCAAGAGATCGACCTCCGTCGGTCGGAAGTATCGTGGATCGATCTGCACGAGGACTTCTCCAGATTTTCGATCAATCCCTTTCTCATCGATGCCCGAGCCTGTCCATTCGATGTTGCGGTCGACGCAAGCGAATGCCCGCTCTACGAACTCGCGCACGGCGTAGGTCTGCCCAGTGGCGAGGACATAATCGTCAGGTTCGGGATGCTGGACGATGCGCCACATGCCCTCTACATAGTCGCGCGCATGGCCCCAGTCGCGCTTTGCATCGAGATTTCCAAGATAGAGACTCTGCTGCAAGCCGTGCTCGATCGCCGCAACCGCTCGGGTGATCTTGCGGGTGACGAACGTTTCACCGCGCAGCGGGCTCTCGTGATTGAAGAGGATCCCGTTCGAGGCATGGATCCCATAGGCCTCGCGGTAGTTCACGGTGATCCAGTAACTGTAGAGCTTGGCGACGGCATACGGAGAACGCGGATAGAATGGCGTTGTCTCGGATTGCGGCACGGCCTGGACCTTGCCGTATAGTTCGGAGGTTGAGGCCTGATAGAAGCGGGTCTTGTCTTCGAGTTTCAGGATCCGAATGGCTTCCAGGACCCGCAGTGCACCAACAGCGTCGGCGTTCGCCGTATATTCGGGTGTTTCGAACGAGACCTGGACGTGGCTTTGGGCCGCAAGATTATAGATCTCGTCAGGCTGGACCTCCTGAATGATACGGATCAGGTTCGTGGAATCGGTCATATCTCCGTAATGCAGGAAAAACCGCACGCCCGACTGATGCGGATCCGCATACAGGTGGTCGATCCGCTCACTGTTGAACGAAGAGGATCTCCGCTTAGTCCCGTGGACGATATAACCCTTTGCAAGCAGCAGTTCGGCCAGATAAGCGCCGTCCTGTCCCGTCGTCCCGGTGATAAGAGCAATCTTTTGCGTCATGTCGCTCGCCTATTGGAAGACCGAGGGTTCGCGGGTCCCATTGCGGCCACGGATCAACTCGCGCCTATAACCGCCGCCGTACAAGATAGCAACATGGCACCCGCAGCGGCGACCCATCGCTGATCACTGGACTGGAGAGGAAGAGTTACAACGCCTTGATCTTGAAAAAGGCGAACGAAACCATCTGCAACAACATGAAACCATGGCTGAAGCGGGAGATCTGCGTCTCGCCATAGGTCCGGTTCGCGTAGCGAATAGGAACTTCCACGGCCTTGAGATTGAGCTTAGACGCACCGAAAATCAGATCGAAATCGCCAAATGGGTCGAAATCGCCAAAATACGAACGTCCTTCCTTCAACCGGCGATAGTCCTCGCGGCGCATGACTTTGGTCCCACACAGGGTGTCGGTAAAGCGTTGATTGAGGAGCCAACTGAAGAGGATGGAAAAGATGCGGTTGGCAATTAGGTTTAAAAACCGCATTGCCTCGTCTTCCATCGGATAGACAAGCCGAGACCCGTTGATGAATTCGCCCTTGCCTGACCGAATGGCGTCCCAGAATTTGGGGAGCTGCTCTGGTGGCATTGTAAGGTCCGCGTCAAGGATCATGAGGACGTCGCCCCGCGCAGCGTCGAACGCGGTAAAGACCGCGTCGGCCTTCCCTTTGCCCGGTTGCCGCATGATCTTGATATCCATCTCCGGATAGGCAGCCTGAACGCGCTGCATCTCCTCGTAGGTGCCGTCCTTGCTATGGCCCTCGATGAAGATGAATTCAATGTCATCGCAGAAGCGCGGAACCCTCTTGACTGCAGCCTCGATGTTTCCGCGCTCGTTCCGTGCCGGTACGACAACTGTCGCAGATTTGAGCCCGTCGTCCACGGTTCGGGCAGAGCGGCAAACGACGTAATGGCGGAGCGACAAATGCCGAAGGAGTGGCATTGGGCTCAGAAATCGGTTGATGAGCCGCCCGAGTCCAAGCATGCGAATCGGCGATAGGAGGCGTCGCTCGGACTTCACGAAATCGAACCCGCCAAGTTCTGCAAGCGCCTCTACATCCGCTGGAGACAACACGTTCTGCGGCGGCTGCGGCATGCGTAAGCCCACCTTCTCGGCGAGCTTGAGCACGGGGTACCAGAGATGAGAGTGATAAACTGCAATCAGTCGAGTTTCACGGCTGCAGAATCGATGCAGGCGCTCGAACAATGCCTGACAATCCTCCACGGATCCGAGCGTATCCACAATGAGGACGACGTCGAAGGGCTCCGTGAGATCCGGCAGGAAATCCGAATCCTCGATGTCAGCCACCCTGAACTCGAGATCCGGATAGGTCTGTTTTGCCTCAGCGATCATGGCCGGGCTAAAATCGACCCCAACCCCGAAAGAGGGCTTCAGCATAGCTAGAGTATCGCCTCGACCGCATCCAAGCTCGAGCACGCGCAAGCCGGGTGGGATCAGGAATTTCAGGTACCGGGAATCCTCCTCATGGAAAAACGATGCTTTCCGGCGCCAGTCTCCTCGCCGGGCAGCTTCTCGCTCCGAATTGTCCCATGTCGCCTGCTTGCGCGGCGCGAGCCTCGCGGTTGGCGTGAGATCCAGCATATTGTCAAGTCTCCGAGGAAGTTGCGGCGTTCGCGCTTGTCCGGGCGGAAAGACCAAGAAGGACAACGCCCGGCAGCGAAGCAAGAAATGAAACTGTTCCGAATGAAACGGACAGCAAGAGAGCGCTTTCTGGGCCGATCCCAGCAGCGCCAAGCAGCGCCACGAGAAATCCCTCGCGAACACCCCAGCCGCCGATCGCGACCGGTATCATTGAAACGAGGAGCATGAGAGGAACCACGGCCGCCGCGTCCACCAAGAGAATGGGCATATCCTGACCTCTGGCAAGGAGCCAGAATACGACGATGCTGATCGCATGGACGAGAATACAAAGGCCCACGATCCTGCCCGAGGAACCCCAACCCAGCAGAATGCCCCGTAGATCGAGCAAGGTTTCGATGATCGCGCCAAGGACGCGGGAGCGCCCGGCAATTCGTCCCAGGTGCGGTGCTAAAGCGATCACGAGAATTGCGCCAAGCAGCCCCGCGCCGGCAAAAGCCGCAATGGGCGCCAACAATCGATTGTTTGCTTGAAGAACCGGCGAAAACAGGATGCCTGGGAGCGTCAAGGCAAACAAAACGAGGGCGGCTATGCCCCGGTCGAGAAGCGTGCTCTTGAATGCCACCCGCAGAGTTGCCCCGGCTTCTCTGAGGAAAAGGACCCTGACCCCATCACCCGCCACGAAGGGAAGAACCTGAGCAAAGAACTGAGCAATATAGTTGATCTGTTGGAATTGACCCATTCCGGGAATGGTCCGAGCATCCTTGCTCATCGTCTGAACGATCAGACGCCACCGGACTCCGACGAAAGGTATTTGTACAATTGCGAGCAAGAGGGCGGCCAGGAAATAAATGGGCTCGGTTCGGCGGATCCGATCCAGAAGGGCAGACGGATCGATCACCCGCGCAAGCAGCACGAATGCCAGAACGGTGAAGCCGATCTTGGCCGCTATCAGGACCCGGCGGGACTGCTTTCTGCTGGAGATTTCTCCTCCCTCAGGAGGTAGCGCCGCGCCGCGTCGCGACACCCTTGCCGCAGGATTTGCCTCTTCGATCATGGGCATCCGACTATATGAAAACAGTCCCGCATTCAACTCACCGGCCGGTATGCAACATGGCTCCGCTGCTTACTCGCTTGTAGACAAGGAGGCCGGCTCCCAGGTCAGCCACTGGGGCGAACCCGCTATCAGACGCGAGCCGTTCCGAAACTGGCCGCGCAACTCGGTTGAATGGGTCGGCCTCCGACGCAAGGTGATCCGGCGAGATCGTGACCACGAATCGTGCTTTTATGTCGCCGATGCGACGAAATGCCTTTTCGGTGTCGGATTCTGCGTAGCCGAGTGACGTATAGTAACATCTGTAACCAAGGTTTCGCCGTGCCTTGGCTGAATAAAAGGCTGCGGAGTTCGCATTCAGATGGGGAAGCTCGACACCGATGATGGTATATCTGTTGGCGTAAGCGCGCGCGCAGGTCTGCCGGACGGCTTGCGTCAACCGCTCAGCAGGCGCGGCGTCGGCCTGATACGGTTTCAGCCATGGTGAGACCCGAGCGCTTGCCCAGTTCACTCCGAAGAGGGTGCTCTCCACCACAATGTAGCCTGCTATGAGCGCAACGATTACGCCCACGTTCAATGCAGGTCGATCAAATTTCTCAAGTGACCAAGAAAGTAAGACTGCAAGAATCGGAATGATTGGCAGGAGAAAGCGAGTCTCTTCATTAATCTGCAGCGAATATGCCAAAATACTCGCGAGGGTCGTCCCGGCCAATGCCAATACAAAGAGAAGATGGGAGGAGACTACGTTTCCGACCCAATCCCGTGGCGGCCGTCGAACCTCGCGGATGATCTCCACCACAATCGCTGCGGCAACAACCAACGCCATTCCAGCCGCTGCAATTGACCAAGGGGAAACAGCCTGAGCCAATGCGGCGATCCAAAACGAGAGTTTGGTCGCCAGCGCTCCTTGCGAGCCGTAAAGCAAGACCTCGGGTCCGACGGTCGCGGCGATAACATGCTTGACCACCGCATTCCAGTTTCTGACGTACCAGAAGAGGGTAAAGACCGCAAAACCCGCTCCCAAACAAAGAACAATTCGGTCACCCCGGGTTGCAGCGGGTCGTTCAGCTTGCCAGGTTACAGCCAGAACGAGCGTCATATAGAAAAGCATCGGCATGACGAATGCGACGCTGGACGTCTTCGCCGCTAAATTCATCGCAGTCAGGATGACGCCTAGTCCGAGCAGCTGCAGCAACGGGGCCGAGGCGGCGCGAAGCGCAAGCCACACGAGGCCCGCCACCGCGAGGCTCTGAAGTGGCTCGACCAGGAATTGATGGGACATCCCCACAAACAAAGACGCACCGCCGCAGAACAACATTCCTGCCAAGGCGGCGGCGCGGGACGCGCCCAGTTGCCGGGCCGTTGCATAGATTATCCACAACGTACCCGCGTTCGCCGCCACGTTCACCAGCAAGAGTGCCCGCTCGACGCCACCGAGCAGCCCCGAGAGTGGTACCAGGATTTGYGCTAGCCACACCAGGAGCGGTGGCTTTGAGCCAATCGCGGTAGACATCCCCTGAACCCACGCCAGCGGACCGCGCGTCCAGGCATAAGCCAGATCGAGGGTGACTTCGCCGTACCACGCCTGGTCCCAAGGCCACACCGTACGGTCTGCAAATATCCATATGACGCTCGGCGCCATCAACACGACGATGAACGCAAGCGGAAGCCAATGACTTTCATCGCGTGCCGGTGACCTCGCAACAGAGTCAGGTGCTCCAGCAGCAGCGCCGGGGGGAGTAAGAGTTTTCAGCATTTCTAGAATCCGCTTCTGCAAGGAACCAGCTTTGGCAGCAGAACGATGATGGGCACAACCAGCCTATGGCGTTTTTCGGTACGCAGTCCTAGCCGCCATTGGGTCGAGGTTCAAACGGCGTCCCGAGAGATGGACACTGTTCCGGAGGTAGATTTCTCGATCACGATCAGAACCCGGAAGCCAAGCAGGCGACCCAGAGCCCTCTCAAGTTTTCTTTCCAGCCGCAAGCCAAGCGCGGCAGCACGCTCCGGAATCAGCGACCATGGCTTGAAGCCACCGCTCAGCGGGTAAACCGCGAACGCAAACCAGCTGTCCTCAATGATACTCAAATCTGGAAAAGCCTTGTGGAAGCGATCCCGATACCTCCCGGCAATCAGCGTTGGTATCGCTTGATTTGAAAAATAGGGATCCTTATTCGGATCCGGTTTTCCGACGCGCAACGGATCCGCTGACATAACGACAGGTTCTTGATGAATAAAGCGGAAGAAAAGGCTGCTTCCCCATGAAATGCCAGGCTCGACCATAACCACGCGCCCCCCCGGACGTAACGCTCGGCTCGCCTCTCGGAAGAACAGCGGCGGGAATTCGATGTGATGCAGCACATCCAGCATCACGATATTCGAGAGAGAGCCGTCGGCGAAGGGAAGTCGTTGGGCATCAGCCACGACATCCAACCAGGGGCCGAACTGGATGTCCGAGGAGATTACGTCCGGCAGTCGGTCCTTGAAATTTCCAATTCCCCCGCCGATCTCCAGCGTGGTTCCAGGGACGCAGCGATGGGCAATACGATCAAAAATATCGTTGTAGACGATCCTTAGTACAGGCTTTCGATCCCACACGGAGAGGTAGGTATTGAGCGCATCGGGCATGAGGGTGGGTCACTCTCGCTTGAAAAAACGCCTGATATCACCCTTTCGGTGTCGAACTAAATCGAAAATGCGGCCGCGCATCCGTGGAGCTAATAGTGCCATGCTGGTCGGGTCGTTGCTTCGAACGCCACCCCGTGCAGTCGCTATGGCCGCCCGGTTCTAGACATCCTTTGTTTGGTTGACGCAGGCAGCGGGGCGTTGAACGGCCACCTGTCGTTACCTTGCTTTTAGACCGTCGCTGCCTGTAGAACTCACCCCCGCCTGTCTCTATCAAGCGCGCAGGCGACATTTGGAGCAGTCGACATGTCGGACTTTCGGCTCAAGGATAAACGCGTCTGGGTCGCCGGCCACCGGGGAATGGTGGGGTCGGCAATCGTGCGGGCATTGTCGCTGAAAGGCGTTCACGTCCTGACGGTGGACCGCAATGCCGTGGATCTGCGCCGTCAGAGCGATGTCGAGACTTGGATGGCACGGGAACGGCCGCAGGCCGTGATCCTCGCTGCGGCCAAGGTCGGAGGAATCCTCGCCAATTCCACCTATCCGGCCGACTTCCTGTACGACAACCTTGCCATTGAGACGAACGTCATCCACGCCGCCCATGCGATTGGCACCGAGAAACTGCTTTTCCTCGGCTCCACCTGCATCTATCCGAAATTCGCCGCGCAGCCGATCAAGGAAGAGGCGCTCCTGACAGGCGCGCTCGAGCCGACCAACGAGTGGTATGCCATCGCCAAGATTGCAGGCCTCAAGCTCGCGGAATCCTATCGTGTGCAGCACGGGCGGGATTTCATCTCCGCCATGCCGACCAACCTCTACGGGCCTAACGACAATTTCGATCTCGCCAACAGTCATGTGCTACCCGCGCTGATGCGCCGGATCCACGATGCGAAGTCTGCTGGAAGCAAGGTGGTGACGATCTGGGGGACTGGCACGCCACGGCGGGAATTCCTGCACGTCGACGATCTGGCGGATGCGGCCGTTTTCCTGATGGAACGCTATTCGGATCGGCTCCATATCAACGTCGGTACGGGTACCGACGTCAGTATTGCCGAGCTTGCCGGTGAGATCGCCACAGTGGTCGGCTACAAGGGTGATTTTGAATTCGACAGCTCCAAGCCTGATGGCACCCCTCGGAAGGTGACCGACATCACACGCCTGCGTTCATTGGGCTGGGAGCCGAAGAACCAACTCCGGGACGGGCTCGAAAAGACCTATGCGTGGTTCCTCGACCATCACTCCTCCCTGCGGGTTGCCTAACGACGATATCGTTCGCGTCGTTTCGGTGGCCTCGGACGCAGTTGCAGGCGCGGAGAAATTGGCTAAGAAGGTCGATGATCCGACGTCGCCTGGCACCTTCCGTACGGGTGGCAGCCCCTGGGAATCCGCCATATGACCGCCTCGAGTGCCGACATTGTTCCCGTCATCATGTGCGGTGGCTCCGGTACCCGACTGTGGCCGGCCTCCCGCGAGAGTCTGCCCAAACAGTTCCTTAAACTGCTGGGCGACCTGTCGACCTTCCAGATGACTGCAAGGCGCGTCTCGGAGACCGGCGTGTTCCAGCGTCCGGTCGTCCTGGCCAGCAACGACGTTCGCTTTATCGTCGCCGAACAGCTCGCCGAGATCGGCCTGAGCGCCGACATCATTCTCGAACCGACCCGGCGCGATTCAGCGGCTGCCGTTGCGGTGGCGGCCTGTCAGGCTGCCAAACGGCAGGGGGACGCCGTCGTGGTGATTCTCGCGGCGGATCATATCATCGGTGACGACGCCGCCTTTGTTGAAGCCTGCCAAGCAGTTGGACGGCTAGCGCAAACAGGCAAGATCATGACGATGGGTATCCGGCCAACATTTCCGGCGACCGGTTATGGGTATATCAAGCCGGGGGAGCAGATCGCCAAAACCGGTGCGTTTCTCGTGGACCGGTTCGTCGAGAAACCCGACGCAGCGGTTGCCGAGCGTTACATCGAGGAGGGTTTTCTCTGGAACAGCGGCTACTTCGCCTTTCGTGCGCTGACGATGCTGGGCGAACTGGAGCAGTTCGCGCCGGCCATTCTTGACGCCGCGCGGTCGGCGCTTGAGCAAGCCGTCTCGGATCTGGATTTCGTGAGGCTCGATGAGACCGCGTTCCAACGCGCTCCAAAGAAATCAATTGACTATGCGGTCATGGAGAAGACCACGAAAGCGGGTGTTCTTCCGGTTGAGTTTCCGTGGTCAGACATCGGAACCTGGGGTCTCCTATGGGAAGCTTCGGATAAAGATGTCGACGGCAACGTGATCCATGGTCAGGTCGAACTCCTGGATGCGAAGAACAACTACGTTCACAGCGAACACCTCCTGGCGACCGTGGTCGGGTTGGACAATATCGTCGTCATCGCCCAGCAGGACGCAGTGCTGGTTACGAGCCGGGAAAAATCCGAGCGGGTCAAGGATCTCGTCACGCAGTTGAGGGCCAGCAAGCGCCCCGAATCGGACGAGCATCTTCGGATGTATCGTCCTTGGGGATGGTATCAGCGGATCGACCTCGGGCCTCGCTTCCAGGTCAAGCGGATCTTCGTCAAACCCGGCGGCCGGCTGTCGCTCCAAAAGCATCATCATCGGGCTGAGCATTGGATTATCGTCAAAGGGACCGCTGAAGTGACGGTTGACGCGAAAGTCCTTGTTCTCCACGAGAACGAGGCGGCCCAGATCCCCATCGGCGCAGTACACCGCCTCGTCAATCCGGGTCTGATCCCACTCGAGATCATCGAGGTGCAGGTAGGCAGCTACACGGGTGAGGACGATATCGTGCGAATCGAGGATTCGTACGGCCGATAGCCTGCCGGCGACTCGGGCGCGAGCTACGCTTGCGTATATGGATCGCGACTCTATAGGGTCTCCCCTGAACCGCCGAGCCCGGTCGTACGCCAGACAGATCCTGATAGATGTCAATTGCAAAGCACATGAAGCACGTCGTTCCGACTGGGGCACGTGTCTACATAAAGAGAAAAATACCCAAAACCGTCGAGCAACTGGCGATTGGGCTCGATCTCATTCCGCTTGTTCTGGACGCCCGGAACTGGCCGCGACTGCTCAACCCAAGGCCCCTGCCCCACCCCCTCTCCAGCAAGATGTGGTGCGGTTTCGGCGATGCGGCCGCTGATATGCTTGAAGATTTCAAGCTCTCTGCGCGCGGGCGATCCTGGGTTACCGCTCCCGTCGCGTGGTCCCTTGCCCTGTGGCATGCCCACCAGGGAAATTACCGCCGGGCACTCGACAATCTTCTCCTTCTGACGACGGCCTCCCCCAAGTACCGCCGGAGCGTCTACACGCAACTCATGGTGGTCGATTGCCTGCTCAAACTCGACCGACCCCAAGAAGCGCAGACCTGGCTGCAATGGGCTTCGAAACGCACGCAGGGAAAAGCCGAACTCCACTACTCCGAAGCGAATATCCTTTATGCCCTCGCGAGCAAGGGAGGAAACCCGGTAGCCGCCGATTCCGCACGTTTGAATCTCCTCAACCGAGCCTACGCCGAAGCAGGCTTCTCGATCATTCGGAAAAAGAACGAGGCGGCGGCGCTGGCCCTGGACAACATTGAGGCCGCTCAGCCCCGGCCCGCGGATTCCCCCGTCAAGCTCAGCATCCTGATGCCCGCCTATAATTGCTCCGGCACGTTGTCTATCGCACTACAGAGCATTCTCGATCAAACCTGGCGCAACCTCGAGGTCGTCGTCGTGGACGATCAGAGTCAGGATGACACCTGGCGCGTCATACAAGGTTTTGCCGCCCTCGACACTCGTATCATACCCATTCGCCACGACCGCAACGGGGGTGCCTATGCGGCGAGGAACACTGCGCTCGCAAACGCCACCGGCGAGTTCGTCACCGTCCACGATGCGGACGACTGGTCGCACCCGGAGAAATTCGCCGCGCAGATGATTGCCGCGATGGCGGAGCCGCTGACCCTCAATACCACCATCGGCGTTCGCGTGTCGCAAGATCTCAGGTTCGACGTGAAGGCCAACATGGCTGGAATGCTAATGGAGAATACGTCTTCGCTGCTCTTAAGGCGTCAAATTCTGGTCGATCTCGGTGGATGGGACAGGACCCGCATGGGGGCGGATTCCGAACTATATGAACGCGTGAAGGCCAAGCACGATCTTCCAACCAACAAGCTGTTTCCTGGCGTTCCGCTAACACTGATCCTGTTCAGCGGAACCTCCCTCACTCAAACCAAGGCCGCAGGTCTCGCCACCGTTAATTATGGCGCGCGTCGTCAGTACAAGGAAGCCTATCGGTTCTGGCATGCGACTGAATTGAGCAAGGCCGAGCCCAACCTGAAGATGACCGAGGATCGGCGTTTCCCCGCGCCGCGCGTGATGCTGGGCTTCAAGGGCGTCATCGAGGACATCGATGCGATTTTTGTGGGTAATTTCGCCGATCGCGACCGTTCGTTTGAGCAGGACATCGCCGCTTGGCAGAAAATGTCGGATGCCGGCCTTAGGCTCGGCATCTTGCACTGGCCAACCTTTCGACGGGCCGAGGCCAATATTGCGTCGCCGATCCGCGCGGCAATCGCCGCGAACCTCCTCGAGAACATCGTACCTGGCGAGATCGTTGCGTGCGAGACGGTAGTTGTGGAGAGCGCTTACCTGCTCGACATTCCGCCCGCCCCTCTCGCGGAAGTCCGCGCGAAGCGTGTTTTTGTCCTGGGCAAGGAAATATCCGAACAGCAGCAGCTCACTGCGCTGCGCGTGTTCGGTCACGCCGCCACCGCGATCGAGACATTCGACATTCAAGCGCTCGTGGCACCGATCACCGGCTGAGGCAATAACGCGTCAGGAGCCGGAAATGGGCGCCGCTCCAGTGGAAACGGCATAAAGAGCCGCGAGTTGGATTCATGCCATTGTCCGAACGCCCTGCGATACGCGCTTCGCGCCGGGCTGAAGAGGCCGAGTTCGCTATCGATCTCGAAAACACCGCTGCCTGAGAGCGTGGCATCCGACCAACTGACGAATGAGAGAAGCTTGTCGAGTTTTCGGATGCCCTGTCGACCGAATGCGCGTTCCAGGCGCAAATGGAACTCCCCGTCGCCGGCAGCGCGGACGGAATCATACCACCCGATCTTGTCCATCACCGGTTGTCGACGGAACATCAGGGACGAAGCATCGGGCCTGAGATAGCCGTTCAGCGCGCGAAAGCCGCGTTGGGCGGAACAGCGGATATGTTCAACCCAGGTCGCGATAATCGCATGATCGCGCTGCAACTCGGCAACCGCTTTCGCTATCTTTTGCGGATGAGCCCAATCGTCCGCATCTTGGTTGGTGACGAAAGCTCCGGCCGCCGTCGCGAGGGCGGTATTTCTCGCAACAAACGCGCCCGAATTCTTCTCGATGGATATCAGGCGCAAGCGACTGTCTCCATCGCAGAACCGCGCTGCAATCTCTGCGCTACCGTCGAAGCTGCCATCATCCACGACGATTACTTCGAGATTTCGGTAGCTCTGGTTGCAGATGGATTCCAGCGCGTATCCGATGGTCCCGGCGCTGTTATGAAATGGCACAATGATCGAAACGAGCGGCCCTTCCACTTCCGCCGCAGGTTGACAACCCGGTCGCAGGTTCTCGCAAGCGAGCGGCGCGGCATCATCCTTCAGCGCGACCAAGCCGAGATCTTGACTTGCGAGAACCCTGTTCAACGCTTCGCACTGCCGGTTGAAGCGACCGGCGAGAAAATGAAGCTGCGCGTCAAAGATGTCGAGTTTCATCGCAGTACGGGCATCGTGGGCCTCATTCCGGAGCGAGTTCTCAATCCTTCGCGACTCTGACTCACGACCCCTCGCGCGGAGATAGTGGGCACATTTCAGAAGGTCATCGAAGTGGCTTGCAGCAAGTGCCGAAGCATGGTGAGCCACGCGCTCGACCGTTGCGCGGCCTATGGCACCACCCAACGCCTCCGCGATGGGGTGCACCCTGCAGAGAAATTCCGGCACCCCGTCCCTCTCGGGCTCCTTCAGCGTGCTCTCGATTGTCGTTTTAACAATGTCCATGTTCCTGAGATTCGCCGACGCGATGAGATAGACGTAGCGGCAAACCAAATCGCGACTAAACTCGACCGGCATTGCCCTGTAGGCCTCGGACAGTTCGTCAAACCGGTGAGACGTGAAATAGCAGCTGAGCAGCGCTTTCCAGCCGCGTAACTGCTTTCCCTCGAGCGATGCCAGATAGTCTGCTGCGGCGTTGAAATTGCCGGCTTGCATCAACTGTCCCGCACGTCCCAACGCTGCCGTCTGGCGATCGGGCGACATCGCTCTCAACCGGAAGACCGCGCCCCGCACAAAGGCGTTTTTTTTGAGTTGCGCTGCAGCGTTTCGAACGAGTCGTTTCATGCGGGAGGTGACCTGCATTTTCCTTAGACGTGATGCGTCTGTTCGGCATCCCGCGCAATGTGAAGCAGATATTGCCCGTAGGTGCTTTTAGCGAGGGTGGTACCGAGGGCGACGAGTTGCTGCCGGTCGATCCAGCGTGCGCTGTAGGCGATCTCCTCAGGGCAAGCGATCCGGTAGCCTTGGCGCTTCACGAGAGCACGCACGAACTCAGCTGCCTCAACGAGGCTGTCCGGCGTTCCCGTGTCGAGCCAAGCATAGCCGCGCCCCATGACCTGGACCTGTAGTTCACCCTTCTCAAGATACACACGGTTCACGTCTGTGATTTCGAGTTCTCCCCGCGCTGACGGTTTCAAACCAGCCGCGATATCGACCACCTGTCGGTCATAGAAATATAACCCAGTAATCGCCCAGTTCGATCGAGGATCCTTCGGCTTTTCCTCGATGGAAAGTGCGTTCCCGTCCCGGCCGAACTCGACGACGCCGTAACGCTCCGGATCGGTGACGTGATAAGCAAAAACGGTGGCGCCTTCACTTTTCTTCGCTGCCGATCCCAGCAACTCGGTGAGGCCATGTCCGTAGTAGATGTTATCGCCCAGAATCAGAGCCGATGGTCCGCCGGCGACGAATTCCGCACCGATGATGTACGCCTGGGCCAGCCCTTCCGGCTTCGGCTGCTCTGCATAGGAGAGACGAACCCCCCATTGATCGCCGCTGCCGAGAAGTTGCCGAAATCTCGGCAGATCCTCCGGCGTCGAGATGATCAGGATGTCCCGGATGCCCGCGAGCATAAGCGTTGTCAGCGGGTAATAGATCATCGGCTTGTCGTAGATCGGGAGCAATTGCTTCGAAGTGACATAGGTCATCGGATGCAGCCGGGTGCCGCTGCCTCCGGCGAGGATAATGCCCTTCATGATCGTACCTCGTTCAACATTGCTGGCTATGAAAAATGGGCTGGCAACTTGGCCAGCGTTGGGTGGCGGCGATCCTTGTCGGACAAGACAGCGCGGGATGGTTCGACGGGCCACGTGATACCGAGAGCCGGATCGTCCCACCGCAGACCGTGATCATGAGCCGCGGAGTAATAGGCCGAAACCTTGTATTGGATCTCGGTATCGGGCTCGAGCGTGCAGAAGCCATGGGCAAATCCCACAGGCACGAAGAGTTGGTGGCCAGTCTCGGCGGATAGTTCGACCGCAACATGCCTGCCGAAAGTCGGCGACGAGTGTCGAAGATCAACGGCGATATCGAGGATCCGGCCGCGAATCACGCGAATGAGCTTCGCCTGTGCAAACGGCTCGCTCTGGAAATGCAGGCCTCTGACCGTGCCAGCGGAGGCAGAGAAGGAGTGATTGTCCTGCACAAACTCCAAATCGATCCCCGCTTCGGCAAATCGTTGCCGATTGTAGATCTCGGAAAAAAAGCCGCGCTGATCGCCGATGCGCTGCGGATTGATGATCCTGACATCCGGCAACGCCGTCGGCTCCACTGTCAGCACAGCATCCCTCCTCAATCTATTGCCACTCCCGAGAATTAGGCTTCGCAGCTCGTCATTCGAATCGGGAGACCGACGATCGTGACCGGGCAGAGCGGACACGTGGAAAATCTCCATTTCGCGCCGGATCGAGAGACTCGGCGCCACCTCTTCCACAAGCTGACAGATGGAGCAAACGACGTCGATGCTCTTGCGCTAGCTTGCAGACGACGATCGATCCTATGACCCCAACGCCTCCGGTGACCAAATATCTCTTTGCCGTCATCGTTGCGCGCCTTTGTCCCCAGGGGCTGGGCAAAGCCCTCGCCTAGCAAGGGCGCCCCGCTCCTGCATCACGTGCAGGGTACTAGCCTATCACGGTAATATCGTCCACGGCTTCCGGCCTCCTCCCGACTCGAGGGGCGATAAGCCACGCTCAAAGTGGCGTTTCAACTTCAGGTAGCGGCCCTCGATCTCCTCCTCACCGCTGCCGATTGGAACAAGCACCCGGCCTCCTTGCGTATCCGCCCCAGCGCGGGATGCTCCTCCACTTGGCGGTAGGCGCCTCGGATCCTTTCGGCGCCGTAGAGTTCCCGCAGCCGCTTCCAGGCCTCGGCCATGTGGACCACGCGCTTTTCCTCGTCGATGCTCCGTGACTTGCGATGATAAACGAAAGTGTTGGTCGCAACGGCGAGTTCGAAGCCGGCTGCAAGAGCCCGGAAGCAGTAGTCGTTCTCTTCACCGTAGAAGAGCTTGAAATTTTCCTCGTCGAAGAGGCCGATGCTTTCGACGACCTCTTTCTTGATCCCAAAGCAGAAGCCATGGATCAGCGGCACGCGAGGAAGGAGATCCGCATCGCTCCACGACTCACAGGCTATGTCGAGATCCGCAAGTCTCATGCCCACCGGCAATGGGTTGATCGCAGTGTTCTTTCCAGTGCCTTTGATTTGAGGAATTGACTGAGCGCCGGCCGCGTTCGAGAGCGGGCCCACAATGCCGATCCTGTCGCTTCGTCTGGCTGCATCGAGCAGCTTCAAGGCCCAGTTCGGGCTTACGATCGTGTCACTGTTGAGAAGAATGCGAAAGCCTGCTTCGGCGGCGGCAAGCCCGCGATTGGCCGAACGGGTGTAGCCTAGGTTTTCATCGTTCTCGATCAGCACAATCCGGTCTCGGACTGCTAAGCCCCGCAGATATGAGGCTGTCTCCTCATCGGAGCAATCATCGACGATGATAATCCTGTGACTCGGCAGCAGGTTCGCCCATGCTGCGTCGAGACAGAGGCGGACATCTTCCAAAGCGTTGTGAACGCACACGACGATATCGACCGGAACGTCGCTCAGAGGTTCAAGCCGCTCGCTCTTCACATCGGCGAAGGAGCGCCCCGCCAAGGGACTCGCGAGCGTGCCAAGCCGGAGGAGGTCCTCCGGAATCAGCAAGGCGCGTGCTAAGCTATGCCTGAAATACACGAAATCCTGATGATCTCTGACTGAGGCGCCCTGCGGCAGAAGCGGTATCACCAAGAGATCAGGATATCGATAATTGACCCATGCCAAGCCGAGTTGGTCCCGGCGGCTAAAACCTTCGATCTGTTGCCACCAGAGGTGAAGGGCATCCGCTGTCTCACGCTTTCCGAGAGGAACGATCATAAAGCCGGTTTCGAACAACGGTTGCTTGAGCGGCAGGCCGGCCTTTCTGTAGTGCTCAACTTGTTTGTCGATGAGCTTCGGAGAATCCTTCTTGAGCCGCTTGCAGGCCTCTGCCTCGTCATAGAAGCAGGCGCGATGCGGGTGCGATATAAGACCGAGGGCAGCGTCTTGTTGCTCGACCCGGTCGACGTAAGGGCGGAGATCCCCTTTCAGGACGATGTTGGCATCGAGCCAGACAGCAGTGTCATGGGTAGGGAAAAGATCGTGCGGGTGCATCTTGACCCAGCGGGCAATCCTCGTCGGGTCAGGGTGATAATAGGGGGACGTTCGCATTTCCCAGACGCCGTAATCGTTTCGCGGACGATCTGTGAAGCACACATAATCTACCTCGGGATCAATGCGATCCGGAAGAAGCAGGTTATCGTGTTCACCGAATATGGCCGTGTAATGGACGATGCGTCGGCCAGTTGAGGGAGAGGCACGGTACGCGGAGATCTGCTCTGTCACATCGGGCCTGATATGCCAGCGATTGTCGAATAAGGTTTGCGCAGCGGCCTTCGGCAGGCCTGTCACCAACAGGTCCTTCGTACGGTCGAGAGTGCGCTGCGCCCGTGCAGCCACTCCGGGGATTCGCCGGGCCATACTGCGTAAGGGCCCAGTCAATGTCCAGGACAAGGAGCCGCGAAGTGACTTGATCTCTGTTTGCAAGCCCCGGATCGTGGCCCGCAATTCAGCGATCTCGTCCTTTTGTCTTCGAAGTTGCTCCTTCAGGAAACTCGCGTCGCCAGAATCTTTGTCCCGTGAATGAAGATCATCCTGGGTCATTTGTCACTGACCTTCCCGCTCAGCACAGACCGGCGCTTCCACGGAAGGCTTGAGTCGGTGAGCCCGCGAGGGCAAGACGCTTGGGCCAGTTCCATGGGGGTTTCTGCCTATCCTACTGATATGGAACACGCCACCTTACTTGGCCTCTCCGCCCGTGGACGCCGCGTAGCTTTCGATGATGTCGTCGAGGGGGCCGAACGCCTTAATACGGCCGTGCTCCAACAGAAGAGCCTTGTTGCAGAGCGACCGCAGGACCGTGTTCGAGTGGGACGCCAACACGAGAAGCTTGGATTCCTGCGCGAAGTTCTCAAGCTTCTCGTTGGCCTTTTTGAAGAATCGGGCATCGCCCGTTGCCACGACCTCGTCCAGCAGCAGAATATCGGTCTCCACATGGGTCGAGATGGCGAAAGCCAAGCGTGCGCGCATGCCGGACGAATAGGTCCGCATGGGCAGATCGAGGAAGTCTCCAAGTTCGCTGAAATCGGCGATGATATCGGCTTTTTTCTTCAACTCGGCCTTGCTCATTCCCAGGAAAAGACCCCGGATGAAAATGTTGTCGTAGCCGGTCGAGTCCATGTCGAGGCCAAAACCAAGATTCAAGAGCGGCGCAACGCGCCCTTGCACGGTGACGCGGCCATGCGTCGGAGCATACAGGTTGGCCATCACACGCAAAAGAGTACTCTTGCCAGCACCGTTATGTCCCAAGAGAGCGAGCCGATCGCCCGGTTCGAGCGTCAGCGTGAGTTGGTCGAGCGCCCGCACGACCATTTGGCCGGCTTGTCCGGCAGAGAGCTGCCCCCCGACGGGCTTGTCCTGAGACACCGAGCGCGGCCTGTCGGATTTTGTGGCTCGAACTGGAAATTCGAGCGTAACATTGTCAAGCTTTATCAGCGCCATCGTTCACCTCAAACCCAGAACGCGACCCGCCTACGCCAATGAGCGTATACTGGCACGGTGATTCCCCAACCAATCAGCGTGATCGCCAAGGTGACTGACCAGATCAATGAATTCGGAACTTGTCCCAGCAGCGGGGCGCGCAGCAGCTCTATGAAATAATAGAAGGGATTGAAATCTACAAAGATCGTGCGCAGTCCGCTGACACTATCCGGATACCAGAGGATCGGCGTCACAAAGAAGGCGAGGCGCATGGCGTTGGGAATTAGTTGTCCCAGGTCTCTATAGCGCACGTTGATCAACCCCAGCAGGAGACCAACCCATATCCCGTTCAGCAACACGAGCGCCAGGCCGGGGAGAACCAGCACGACATTCGGGAACGGCGAAACCCGAAAGAGAACAAGAACGGCGACATATACGAGGGAGTTGAAGCCAAGGATAATCAGGTTTTTCCAGATCAGTTTGTAGACGTATACCGTCGCGGGTACGGCGATCTCGCGGATCGCAGAGGCATTGCTCACGAAGGCGTCTTTGCCTTCGATCACCAGTGCCTGCAGTAGCGTCCAGATCATGTAGCCGGTGACCAGATGGGGGATGTAATCCGACATGGGGCGTCCCATGATCCCGCCATACAGGCTGCCGATGCAGGCTGCGACAAAGGCCAGGCTGAGCGTGTTCCAGAACGGTCCGATGCGGGATCGACGATGGCGCGTTTGCACGTCCCGCCATCCAAGCGTCATCCACAGTTCGCGCCACCGCCAGCCGTCACGAACCTCGCGCAGCACGTCCAACATTTTCGAACCGTCGGTTCTCAACTTCGATTCCCTGCTTCCATCAAGCTTGAGTTGTCGATCCGAGACAGGGAACGGCTTTAATCTTGCGCCGACTCCCGAGGACCAATTGACTAGTCATCATCCTGAATATGGTCACGTCTGCAGACTATGCCTTCACCACATTGCTGCGCACGCCGAGATATCGCCCGCGTGTATCGACAATGAGCTTCGCGTGCCTCTCGATTGCATCGTAGTCGAAGCGATCATGGTCGGTTGCGAGCAGCACGAGATCGTAGCCTGCAAGCTCCTTCTCGGTGGGTTCAACACTGTCGAGATGGAACGCGTAGCGGCGCATCTTCGGAAATTTTGGGACATGGGGATCGCTATAGGCGACGTCCGCGCCCTTGGCCCGAAGCAGACTCATGAGCTCGACGGAGGGGGATTCGCGCATGTCATCGACGTTTTTCTTGTAGGCAATTCCGAGAACGAGGATGCGGCTGCCCTTGATCGACTTCCCGCGGGCATTGAGAGCGTCCGTGATCTTCTGGATCACCCAATCGGGCATCGTGCTGTTGATTTCGCCGGCGAGCTCGATGAATCGCGTGTGAAGGCCGTATTCGCGGGCTTTCCAGGTCAAGTAGAAAGGATCAATCGGGATGCAGTGCCCGCCAAGGCCGGGACCGGGATAATAGGGCACGAAGCCGAACGGCTTTGTGGCGGCGGCGCGGATGACCTCGTGGATGTCGATCCCCATGCGGTCGGCAATGATCTTCATCTCGTTGACGAGGCCGATATTGACCGCCCGGTGAATGTTTTCCAGAAGCTTCGTCAGTTCGGCCGCTTGGGTGGAACTCACTGGCACGACCGTGTCGATCACCTGGTCGTAGAGCGCGATACCGGCCCTGAGGCAGGCGGACGTGACGCCGCCGCAGACCTTGGGAATGGTGCGGGTGCTGAACTTGGCATTGCCCGGATCCTCGCGCTCGGGCGAGAAGACGAGAAAAATGTCTTCGCCCACAGTGAACCCGGCCGACTCGATGCGGGGTTTCAGCTCCTCCTCGGTCGTCCCGGGATAAGTTGTGCTTTCGAGCGAGATGATCTGACCGGCGCGCAGATGCGGCACCAACGCGTCGACCGTGTTCAGCACGTAGCTGAGATCCGGCTCGCGATACTTGGAAAGAGGGGTCGGAACGCAAAGGATCAGCGCGTCGACGTCGCGGGCTTGGGAAAGATCGGAGGTGGCTGCGAAGCCGCCCTCCAGAGCCTTGGCGATGCCCTCCGACGCGATATGCTCAATATAGGTCTGGCCCCTGTTCAGCCGGTCGACCTTGTTCTGGTCGACATCGAACCCGATGACCTTGTAGCCGGTCTCGGCATACCGCAACGACAGGGGAAGCCCGACATAGCCAAGCCCGACGATCCCGATGACAGCCGTTTTCTCGTTCAGTTTTTTGACAAGGGCATCTTGATTCATAGGAAATCCCGGCTGACCTTCCTGGACCGATCTGTTCCCAGTCTCCGCTGGATGAGCTAGACGTTGTGCAGGGTTTGATCTCCGAGGCGATGGCCGACTTGGAACGGCGGCTTGCAATCGGCGAACCTGACTGGCCGCCGCTATACCCGCTCTGACGGCGTGCAGCAACCCTTACGACAACTTTATCCTGGATGGCGGCTGGTCCCGAAATCGGGGCGCAAGCCGTTGAAGCCACGAGCCAATTTCCGTTCTGGCACTCTCCGCGTCGGCGAATGCAAGGCTGCCGATCAGTCCTGCCTCGGCATGGCTGGACGCGCCCGCGGATCGATTGCTTGCCGGCTTCCAAGGATTGCTTTAGTCGACCGGATCGGCGCCGCATTCGGCTTGGAGAAGTGAGATGCCTGTCCTGGCCGTCGTGGTCACCTACCAGCCGGACATGGACCTCCTCGCGACCGTCCTCAACGCGGTTCGTCCCCAAGTCGGTGGTCTTGTTGTCGTGGACAACGGATCGGACAACGCCCAGGAGATCGCCACCCTCACTGCTGCGATGCGGGCCGATTTCCACGGTTACGATCACAACCGGGGGATCGCCGCGGCGCAGAACGAGGGGGTCCGACGCGCACGCCGCGGGGGATTTTCGCACGTGTTGCTCCTCGACCAGGACACCGTGCTGGGACAAACGGTGGTTGCCGATCTGTCGCGACAGCTCCAAAATCTCGACAAGGCCGCCGCCATCGGCCCAGCCTACCATGAGATCAACAGCAAGAAGCGAACGCGGGCCTACCGGGCGGACGGCATTCTCATCCGACGTATCCCCCTTGGAGAGCAGGTCGATCCCGTTGCGACGGACTTCATCATCGCTTCCGGGTCGTTGCTTCCCCTCGACGTCCTCGACAAGGTCGGGGACTTCAACGAGGCGCTTTTCGTCGACGTCGTCGACACGGAGTGGTGCTTTCGGGCGCGGGCGGCCGGATTCGGCAGTTTCATCTCACCGAGAGCCGTGGTCGACCATCGCCTCGGTGCCGGTACGCTCCATGTGGGATTCCGGCGGATCGCTGTCCACGCACCCATCCGCAACTATTACTGGGTCAGAAATGCACTTTGGCTCGCACGGCGGTGCTACACGCCCTGGGCGTGGAGGCTATATTTTATCAGCCGCAGCCTTGGGTTTCTGCTCCTGTACCCGCTCTTCGCCGGCGAGCGCGCGACGCGATTCCGGCTCATCCTCCAGGGCATCCGCGACGGGCTCAGGGGCAACCTCGGGCCGTATGAAAGGAGATAGTGGCATTCGAGAAGGCCGCAGTCGGCCAGAATTCTCAAGCCAGTCATGCTGGCTGGGGCGCCAGGATTCGAACCTGGGAATGGCGGTACCAAAAACCGCTGCCTTACCACTTGGCGACGCCCCAATGCCTTGCGCGGTGCGGCTGTTCTTAATCGTCGCGACCGCCGCTGGCAACCGGCATCTGAGGGACAATCCGATATCGCCGAATGCGCCATTCTGTGCTTGCGGGGCACCCCGCCGCCGGTTATAAGTCCGGCCTTCCCGATGATTTGAGAATGTCGGAGTGTAGCGCAGTCTGGTAGCGCACCACGTTCGGGACGTGGGGGTCGTAGGTTCAAATCCTATCACTCCGACCATTACTTAGCCCCATGCCAGAGGGGCCGGCCGACAGATACGGCCCAAACGTCCGTCCTCCCAATCCCTCCCGTTTGACCTTGGAGCGCATTCACGCAACCGGCGATTGTCACGCGCCTCCGCATCCGTTTCGCACGGGAGCGCCGAATAAGCTTCCGCGAGAAGGGCCCAGGCGCACACCGCGAAGCAAATATATAACGACGACTGCGGGTGGGGCGGGTGCGCACCGGCGACCTTTCATTGCGATTGAAAGGTCGCTACACCGCTGGCGACTCCGCCGTGAGAGGAAACTATGCCAGCACTCGACCGACAATTCTCTTCGTGGCTGAAGGGTATAGCCTTCGAACTCGATTTTTGGGACAGTTGGTTTCGGACCAAAGGCCGCGAATGGCCAGAGGATTACGCGCGACGGGTTCAGCGTACCAGGGAGGCAGAAGCGTGGTTTCTTAACCCTCGTTCTGCCCCACCACGCCTGATTCGAGTCCTGATCCGTCTATTCGGCCGTGTTCCAAAGCCTTGGTCGCTGAGAATTTTGGATGTCGGCGCCGGGCCGATCTCTGTCCTTGCACCCTACTACCGGGGCCTGCCCCTCAACATAACCGCTGTTGACCCGCTTGCCCCTTTCTATGCCGAATTTGCCAAACGCTACCGTGTAAAGCGACCTATTGAGACCCAGCAAGGATCAGCGGAAGATCTGACAGCTTACTTCCCGCTCGAGTCGTTTGATATCGTCCATTGCCAGAACGCACTCGACCACTCGTTCGATCCTGTGCGAGGAATCGAGGAAATGCTGCTGGTGACAAAAATGGGCGGTCGACTTGGCCTTGTTCACAACCGGAACGAAGCGGAGACGGAGAACTACCAAGGGTTCCACCAGTGGAACTTCGATGTGCGGGACGAGCACTTCATTATCTGGAACAGGGAGACCGAAGTCGACGTTTCGGCTACTTTCGCAGCCTACAGCGATATCAAGGCGTTTCGAACAGGCGAGACCGTAAGCGTATTTTTCAAAAAGCGACGCAAGATGCGCGTCGACCTGTCCAAACGGCACCAGGAACGAGTGAGAGACTTATTGGCGGCTGCGCTCAGCGCGTTCGCCGCCAAGTAACTTGGCGGCTTCAGCCCTCGAGCGCTACCGTTGGCGGGCATTGTTCGGTCTATGAAATTACGTTAGGGAAGAAGTAATGATTCGGCGCTCCGCGCCCCAATCGCGATTGTGCCTATTTATGACCCACCCACTCGTCATTTCGATTGCCCGGCGTCTGCCATATTCCTCCCGGCTACTGCGGAGAATTGACGCTCTTCATACGCAACGAGATCGGGCTTTGAGGGAGAATGCCGCCCTTAAGGTGGAACTCGCCACCGCGACGGCGTCTCTCAATTCGCGGGACGAAAAGGCGGCTGGTAATCCCCTGCGAGCCACGCAGCAATTCGACCACCAGCAAGCTCAGAAATATGAAATGGAACATACGCTCCGCTGGGTCCGAGAAAACGCCGATTGGGTCTGGCCCCTTGTTGACAAAGGCGCAGGGGCGGCTCGTGAGGTACATGAGCTTCTTTTGAAACAATTTTTTGGTGGAGATGCGAAGAACTGGAATGACTTCGCAAGCAGCCTCGAGAACCGATCCGTTCTTGATGTCGGCAGTGGGCCTGTTCCAATGCCCGCCATGTGGCCTTGGGCCGGGAAACGGAATGTAATTGATCCGTTGGCCGATGCCTATGACGATGCGGTCACCGCCATGTTCGGGAGAAGTTGGTGGGATGGAATCGCTCGATTTTCAACCCCAGCGGAGGTCTTTCATGAAGACCTGAAAGGGGCTGTCGATGGCGCAATCGTCTGCAGGAACTGCCTCGATCATTGCGCCGAGCCGTATCTTATCCTTTCGAACATCGCTTCCTATGCTGCGCCCGGTTGCGCGCTTCTCCTCTGGAGCGACATCTACCACACTGAAGGGCATGACCACGGCCATACGGACATTACTCGTGATGTCTCGGCCTTCCGCCGCCTGGTCGAAAATCTCGGGTTTGAGATTGTTCGTGAAACCCCTCACGAACCCAACAGAGACACGATTCAATTCGGGTGCTTTGCCATAAAGCGCTAGACTTTGATCTCAGTCGATTTCGGAAATCTATCACCACGCGGTCTGCGTTGCTCTCAGGTCGACCTTCCCTCGTTGACATCCGACATGGCGTCCACGACCGGCACTTCGTCGCTCCCCTCCGTCCGATCCCGATGAAGCGCCGCGCGGGCGAGAAGCATGAGCGTCACCGGCGTCGTCAGCGTCACGAACACGGCGATCAGGATCTCATGCACCGCCACGCGCGAACCGAGCACCGAAAAGTAGGTGATCGAGGCGGCGAGAACCGCCACCATGCCGAAGGTCGTGCCGAGCGTCGGGGCGTGGACGCGATGGTAGAAACTTTCCAGCCGCAACAGGCCGACCGAGCCGATGAGTGTCACGACCGAGCCGAGAAGCAGGAAGAAAGCGGTCAAGAGCGCAGCCCAGACGGGCAGGTCCGATGCGTGCATCATTCGATCACCTCTCCGCGCATGAGGAATTTGGCGATCGCCACCGTGCTGACGAAACCCAGCAGCGCGATGATGAGCGCCGCCTCGAAATAAAGAGTGCTGCCGGTGCGAATGCCGAAGGTCACCAGCAGCAGCATGGCGTTGACGTACAGCGTGTCCAGTCCGAGCACGCGGTCTTGCGCGCGCGGTCCCCTGACGAGGCGAACCATGGCGCAGCCCGCTGCGAGACACAGCAGCACCTGCGCGACGGCGACGCTCCAGATGAGGATGTTCGCGCTCATTGAAAGATCTCCAGCAGCAACCGTTCGTAACGATGCTTGATGGTCCGAACCCAGGCCTCTTCGTCCACGAGATCGAGGACATGGATCAGCAGAACGCCTTTCGCCGGGTCGTAATTCACCCAGATCGTCCCCGGCGTCGACGTGACGATGCAAGCCAGCACCGTCAGTCCGTAGCGGTCGCGCAGGTCGAGGGGAATCGTCATGAACCCGGCATTTTTCCCCGGTTCGCGGCGAAAAAGGATGATCGACGCGACCGCCACATTCGACCGCAGGATGTCCGCCACCACATAAGACGCGAGCTTAAAAATCGCAGCCGGGCGGCGGATCCGAGGCGGCGGCGGCCGCAGAGCCGCGAGAGTCCATGCGGCGCCGACGGCGATGATGGCGCCAAGAATCAGATGGCCCGCCGAAAGGCTCTGGTTCAGCAGCAGCCACAGCACCAGCAGCGCTGCCGACAGCAATGGAAAGGGCAGGAAGCGGCTCATAAGGCGCCCTCCCCCTTCGGCTCGGGGACCGGTGGCACGCCCAGCACGGAATGCGCGTAGATGGGCGGGTTCTGGAGCGCCTGAACGGTCGCCTCCATGTAGCGCATCGCAGGGCCGGCCAGAATGCTTAATCCGAGGCAAAAGAGCAGCAGCGTCGCGATCGGCAGAACCTCGATCAATCGCACCCGGGGGATCGCCGTTTCCATCCTGGCCCAAAAAGTCGTGATGCCCGACCGAGTCAGCGCAATCAGCGCCGCCAGCCCCGACAGAAGGAGCAATGCCGCCAGAACCCAGGCCGAGGGCGCGATTCCGATGTCCGGCATGGAGGCGGGTCCGGAATTGAGCATGCCGGCCAGCATGGCGAATTTTGCGACGAAGCCGGACAGGGGCGGCAGGCCGGCGAGCAGCAGCGCACAGCCGACGAAACTCCCGCCCAGGATGGCGATCGTCGCGGGAATGGCGATGCCGACCTCCTGCTCTTCGTCGAGGTCGTCCTCATCGATGTCGCCATACACCTCCATGGTGACGGCCAGCACGTCCGCGCCCGGGTCGCGCAGGCGCTCGACCAGCTCGATCAACAGGAAGAAGGCGCCGATGGTGAGCGTCGAACTGACCAGATAGAACAGCGCGCCGCCCATCACCACATTTTGCCCCGTGCCGATCGCCGCCAGCAGCGTACCGGCCGACACAAGGACGCTGTAGCCGGCAAGGCGCGACAGGCTCTGTGAGGCAAGGACCCCGATGGTTGCAAAGGCAAGCGTGGCGATGCCCCCCAGCAGCAACCAGTCGCGGCCGAACAACGCGAACGCGCCCGCGCTTTCGCCGAACAGCAAGGTCGAGAGACGCAGGATCGCGTACACGCCCATCTTCGTCATCACGCCGAAGATCGCTGCGACCGGCGCGCCCGCGGCCGCATAGGTCGTGGGAAGCCAGAAGCCCAGAGGCCACATGCCGGCCTTGACCAGAAAGGCGACCCCGAGAAGTGCCGCGCCCGCCTCGAGCAGCATCCCGTCATCCGCCGAGACGTTGGGAATTCGCATGGCAAGGTCGGCCATGTTGAGCGTGCCCGTCACGCCATAGATGAGGCTCACACCGATGAGAAACAGCGACGAGGCCGTGAGGTTGATGGCGATATAGGCAAGGCCCGCCTTAACCCGCACGGTTCCGGCACCGTACAGGACGAGACCATAGGACGCCGCGAGCAGCACCTCGAAGAAGACAAACAGGTTGAACAGATCGCCCGTCAGGAAGGCGCCGTTCAGCCCCACGAGGAGCAATTGAAACAGCACATGGAAGCGCTGGCCAACCCGATGCCAGCGGGCGAGCGAGAAGGCCAGCGCCGCGCAGGCGAGCAGGCTCGTGACCGCGAGCATGAGCGCGGACAGGCGGTCCACCACGAGAACGATCCCGAAAGGCGCCTGCCAGTTGCCGAGCTGATAGACCGCCACGGCATCGGCTCCGGCAGGCGCCTGCGCGTTGGCCATCCTCATCAACAGCACGGAGATGAGAAGCAGCGCGAAGGTCGTGGCCATGCTGATCGTCGCCTTGACGGCGCGGTGTCGCTCCTCGATCAGCAGCATCACCATGCCGACGACGAGCGGGAGAAGGATCGGCATGACGATCAGGTGGTCCATCCATCCGGTCATCGGCTGTCCTCACGCCCATCCACGTGGTCGGTGCCGGTCAAACCGCGCGCGGCGAGAAGCACGACGAGAAACAGCGCCGTCATGGCAAAGCTGATGACGATGGCCGTGAGGACCAGCGCTTGAGGAATCGGGTCGGTGTAGAGGGACGGATCGGGCAATCCGGTTCCTTGAAGGACTGGCGGGGCGTTGGTGCGCAGGCGGCCCATGGCGAAGATGAAGAGATTGACCGCATAAGAGAGCAGCGACAGGCCGACGATCACCTGAAAGGTGCGCGGGCGCAGCAACAGCCAGACGCCCGAGCCCGTCATGACGCCGATGGCGAGGGCAAGAACGATTTCCATCAGCCCATGCCCTTCGTCTCGATCCCGTATGCGGGAGCGGACCGTCGCGGCGGACGTGGCCGGCGGATGGATTGGTGGGCAATCGCGATCAAGGTCAGAACCGTCGCTCCCATGACCACCGAAAAGACCCCGAAATCGAACAGGACCGCGCTGGCCAAAGGTATGGTCCCGACCACCGGCAGGTCGACATAGCGTGAATGCGACGTGAGGAACGGGTAGCCGAAGGCCCACGCGGCCATCCCGGTCGCGGAGGCGAGAAGCAGGCCGACACTCATCCAGCGGATCGGCCGGATGTCGAGATGCGCCTCGACCCACCGCGTGCCGCCGGCCATGTATTGCAGGATGAAGCCGATCGACATGGTGACGCCGGCAACGAATCCGCCGCCCGGAAGATCATGTCCCCGCATGAACAGATAGGCGGCAAAGACGATGATGACGGGAAACAGCCACGTCATGAGCACCGACGGAACGAAGAGATAATCCGAGACCGTATCGCCTGTTTCGCGCTCGGGACGCGCGTCGTCATAGGCGTTCTGGAGCTGCTGCTGCTCGGGCTTGGCCACGCTCTCGGGTGCCGGGCGGAACCGGCGCAGCAAGGCATAGACGGTGAGCGCCACGATCGCCAGGACGACGATTTCGCCAAGGGTGTCGAAGCCCCGGAAATCCACCAGGATGACATTGACCACGTTGCGTCCGCCGCCTTCCGAATAGGCCTTCTCGACGAAAAAGCGCGAGATCGTTTCTGGCAGCGGCCGCGTCATCACCGCATACACCACCAGCGCGATTCCGCTTCCCGCCGCGATCGCGAGAGAAAGATCGCGGACGCGCCGCGTCCTGGCATCGAACGTCATGACAGCGGCGTCGCCGCTTTCGAACACGCGTTTGGGCAGCCATCGCAGACCGAGAAGAATCAACACCGTGGTGACGATCTCAACCAGCAGCTGGGTCGCGGCGAGGTCGGGGGCGGACAGCCACACGAAGGTCACGCAGGTCATCAATCCGGCGCCGCTCATCAGGATCAGCGATGCAAGCCGTTGATATTTTGCCTGATAGGCTGCGCCCACGGCGCACACGCCACCGATCATCCAGAGCAGCAGGAATGTCAGGTCGAAGGGACTTGCTGGCTTCAAACCCGCCAGGAGTCCCTGGCTGTAGAGCGGCCAGAAAGCGGCGAGCAGCGCCACACCCACGAGCAGGCGCAATTGCGGCTGCAGGCGCTGTGTCCCGAGCCGGCGCTCGAGCGCCCTCGCCCACCGCCACGACAGGGTGACGATGATGTTCTCGAAGATGCGCTGTCCCTTGAAGCGCCGGACGAAAGGCGGACCCTCGACGCCGCTCGCAAGATAGGTCTGCAGGCTGTGATAAAGCACGACGCCGCCGATCAGTGCGATCACGCTCATCAGCAGCGGCAGGGTGAAGCCGTGCCAGACCGCGAGGCTGTAGGCCGGGGTCTCCGGGCCCAGAACGGCCCGCACCGCGGAGGCCAGGAACGGGCCGATCGTCAAGGATGGAATTGTGCCGACCACCACGCAGGCGAGAACCAGGAACTCCACCGGAAAGCGCATCCAGTGCGGCGGTTCGTGGGGCGTGCGGGGGAGGTCCTTCGGCGGCGGCCCGAAAAAAACACCGTGAATGAAGCGCAGCGAATACGCCACGCTGAACATGCCCGCGAGCGTTGCGATGTAGGGGAGTGAGTGATCGAGAATCGTGTTGACGTGATTCTCGGCCGCCTCCGCGAAGAACATTTCCTTCGACAGAAAACCGTTGAGCAACGGCACGCCGGCCATGGCGGCGGCCGCCACCATGGCGAGCGTCGCGGTGATGGGCATGAAACGATAGAGCCCGCTGAGACGCCGGATATCGCGTGTCCCGGCCTCGTGATCGATGATTCCTGCCGCCATGAACAAGGACGCCTTGAAAGTGGCGTGGTTGATGGTGTGGAAGATCGCCGCCACCGCAGCGAGTGGAGATCCGAGGCCGAGAAGCAACGTGATCAGTCCCAGATGGCTGATGGTCGAATAGGCAAGCAGCCCTTTGAGGTCGTGCTGAAAAATCGCCGCGTAGGCGCCCAGAAGGAGTGTGCTCGCCCCCGCCGATACCACCAGATTGAACCACGCATCGGTGCCCGCCAATACCGGCCACAAGCGGATGAGGAGAAATACGCCCGCCTTCACCATGGTGGCCGAGTGCAGGAACGCGGAGACCGGCGTCGGCGCCGACATGGCGTGGGGAAGCCAGAAATGGAACGGAAATTGTGCGCTTTTCGTCAGCGCGCCGAGGAGGATGAGAATCAGTGTCGGCAGATAGAGCGGGCTGGTCCTGATCGCCCGGCCGGATGCGAGCACGCGATCGAGGTCGTAGCTGCCGACGATGTGGCCGAGCAGCAGGATTCCGAAAAACAGGCACAGCCCACCGGCGGCCGTGACCGTGAGGGCCATGCGCGCACCGTCGCGCGCTGTTCCGCTGTGATGCCAATAGCCGATGAGCAGGAACGAGAACAGGCTGGTGAGTTCCCAGAAGAACACCAGCTGGATGAGATTGCCGGACAAGACGATGCCCAGCATCGCGCCCATGAAGGCCAGAAAGAACGAGAAGAAGCGCGGAACCGGATCGTCCGGCGACATGTAGTAGCGCGCGTAGAGGACGACCAGGAAGCCGATCACCGTCACCAGAACGGTGAAGAGCCACGAGAAGCCGTCCAGGCGGAGTGTGAAATCGAGCCCGAGGCTGGGCATCCAGGGCACCACGAGCCGGATCACCTCGCCTCCGGCGACCGCCGGATAGAGCAGGATCGACAGGATGGCGCCGACCAGCGCCGTTGCGCCGGCCAACAGCGCTGCGGAATTGTGAGCCTTCAGCGGAAGAAACGCCGCAAGGAGGCTTGCGGCAAACGGTGCTGCGATGATGACAATCAGAATTATGTCATTCGACATCGTTTTGGGTTCACCTTCCGGAAAGTTCGGGCGCACGGCCTCCGACGATTGCGCAATGTCACCCTTTATGGTTGACTTACCCCCCTCGACGCAAGGGGTTTGACGGTGAATCTGCTACCGGAGCAATGTCGGGCCGCCCGCGGGCTGCTCGACTGGACCCAGGAACAACTGGCCGAACGGGCTGGCGTGGCGCGCAGCACCGTGCGCGATTTCGAGTGCCGGCGGCACGAATTGCACCGCACCACCGAGGAATCCGTCGTGAGGGCCCTTCAGGAGGCCGGTGTCATTCTTCTCGATTCCGGCGAACAAGGCCCGGGCGTGCGGTTTCGCGCGATGCATAAGAGCGTTTGATTCCGGTCGGCAGTAATCAATTCGTGACCGCCCCGATTGGCCGGACCGCTGGTTCCCGGCCTCCACGCGCGTTAGAGGTGCCCGGCGCGGCTCGTGCCTGCGCCTCATCCCTCATTTTTCCCATGCGTAATGGAGTCAACCTGATGAATGCTGCTCACCTCAATGTGGTCTGGGCGCCACGCCTGCTCAGTGTGCTGAGGACCGTCTCGGCGCTGATCTTCATGGCCCACGGAACACAAAAGCTCCTCGGCTTCCCTGCGTCGCCCAATGGCGGTCCGGCCATGCTCACCATGCCGTGGATCGCGGGGGTTCTGGAGCTGGTCGGCGGCGCGCTTCTCGCGGTGGGCTTGTTTACGCGGCCGGTCGCGTTCGTGCTGTCCGGCCTGATGGCCTTCGCCTACTGGATCGCCCACGCCCCGCGAAGCGCTTTCCCGGTGCTCAACGGAGGTGACGCGGCGATTCTGTTCTGCTTCGTGTTCTTGTATCTGGTAGCAGCCGGCGGCGGGGCGTGGAGTTTCGACAATCTGCGCAAGCATCACGCCCACTGATACGGCCTATCCTCACAACAAAAAGCCGCCCTCGGGCGGCTTTTTTTTCAAGATCGCTCGGAAGCGCTCAGGCGGAAGGGCTGCCCCGGCGCGTGATCGTCCAGGCCGCCTGCATCAAAGCAACCGCAAGCGCGGTCTTGACGACCGTCGCGGCGATGAACGGCGCGATGCCGACGCTCCACGCCTTCGCCACTGGAAGCAGCACGGAGAGCCAGCCAAAGCCCGCCAGGAGAATCACCGCGTGTCCGAGGGTCATCATCACCGCGACACGCAGCAGCGACCGGTCCCAACCGCGCTCCGCCATGACACCCATTACGAAAGCCGCGGCGAGAAAGCCGACCAGGAAGCCGCCCGTCGGGCCGGCGAAATAGGCCGGACCGGCGATCATCGGCGGGGTATTGGCAAAAACCGGCAGACCCAGCGCACCCTCCAGAAGGTACAGCGCCACCGTCGCGCTGCCGAGGCGCCAGCCGTATGTGGCGCCGATCAGCAACACCACGAGGGTCTGCATCGTCATGGGCACGAAAGGAAGCGGAACCTGCACTTTCGCCGACACGGTCAGGAGGGCGGAGCCCACGGCCAACAGGATCACGGCGCGAAGAGCCGCGAGACGGACATCGCTCCGGGCCGGCCAGAGACGGCCCACCAGGGTTGATGGGGTTGAGAGTGCCGCAGCGCCTGTCGACATCGAGAAATCTCCGAAGGTTGATCGTCCCCGTCGGCGGGGAAGTGGCAGACCTTATAGGGACGCGCGCGGCACGGCTCAAGCCGCAACCGCCGCCCGAATTTCGCCATCCCGCCGTCGCACGCGGTACAGGCATGGCGTCAGGAAGCGTCGTGCCCAGCGCCATTGCCGGGGGCGCCATTTTCATCGTCGATCCTGCGCACGCCAAAGCGCTGCGGTTTTCGCAATTCATGCCCCCCGCATCGAGCGGGCTGGTTTTTTACTCCGCCACCCGCGAGGATATCGGATGTCAGATGAACTCACCTTCGACGTCAGCCCCCCGGCTCGTTCGGGCGAATGCGTGCGGCTGAGCCCGCTCGTGCGGCGCGTGGTGGCAAACAATGCCGGGCCGATCACCTTCACCGGCACCTGCAGCTACATTGTGGGAAACGGCCATGTGGCGATCATCGACCCGGGCCCCGATCTGCCGGAGCATGTGGACGCGCTCCTTCACGCAGTCCGCGGCGAGACGGTGACGCATGTTCTCGTGACCCACACGCACAAGGACCATTCGCCGGCCGCCCGGGCCGTCAAGGCCGCCACCGGCGCGACCCTTGTCGGGTGTGGAATGCATCGTAGCGCGCGGGTCCTTGCGCTCGGAGAAATCAATCTCCTCGAAGCCAGTTCCGATAAGGAATACGCGCCCGATTGGGAAATGACGGACGGCGATGCCGTGGCGGGCCGCGGCTGGACGCTCGGGGCACTCACGACGCCCGGCCACATGGCCAATCACCTCGCCTTCACCCTCGACGAAGAAGCAGCCCTGTTCTCGGGAGATCACGTGATGGCGTGGTCGACCTCCGTCGTCGCGCCTCCGGATGGCGCCATGAGCGACTACATGGCGTCGCTGGACAAACTTCGCGGGCGCGACGAGTCCCTCTACTGGCCGGGCCATGGCGGGCCCGTGCTCGATCCGCAGCGCTTCGTCCGGGCGCTCGCTCACCATCGCCGGCAGCGCGAGGCCTCGATTCTGAACCGTCTCGCGGCCGGCGATACGACCATTCCGGCCATTGTGGCCGCCATCTATCAGAACCTGAAACCCGCCCTGATCAATGCAGCCGGCCTCTCGGTCTTCGCGCATCTGGAGGATCTGGTGACGCGCGGCGAAGTCATCGCCGACACCGTGCCCTCGCTCGAGAGCCGGTACAGGCTTGCCTGACTGGCTTCTGTGAATCCGACCGCCGCCGGAGTATCCTGCTCCGCGCGACAACGCGAGGAGCGGCCGATGGCTGAGACATCCCGTCACGACGCCTGGCAGGCCGGCGAGCCCTATGATTTTTACATGGGGCGTTGGAGCCGGCAGATCGCGCCGCGCTTCCTCGACTGGCTCGATGCCCCGGCTGGCCTCGATTGGCTGGAGATCGGTTGCGGCACCGGCGCTCTGTCGTCGGCCATTCTCGCGCAATGCGAACCGAAAAGCCTGCTCGCCATCGATCCGTCGGAAGGATTCCTGAAAAAGGCCCGCGAAAACGTGCCGGACGCGCGCGCCCGTTTTCAGGTCGGCGACGCCCAGGCTCTCCCGGCGGACACGGCCAGCATGGACGTGATCGTGTCCTCCCTCGTGTTGAATTTTGTACCCGACCGGGAAAAGGCCCTCGCCGAGATGAAGCGGGTCGGGAGGATCGCCGCGCGGGTCGGGTTCTATGTCTGGGATTATCCAGGCGGAGGCGTGGAATTCATGCGCGCCTTCTGGAATGCCGCGACCGCGCTGGACCCTGGCGCGATGGATCTCATGGAAGGCAGGCGTTTTCCGTTCTGCACGCAGGATGGCTTGACCGATCTCGCCAAGCGAGCGGGACTGACCTCGATCGATTCCATCGCGATCGAAGTACCGACGGTGTTCAAGGATTTCGAGGATTATTGGCGCCCCTTCACGCTCGGTGGAGGTCCGGCGCCGGGATATTGCGCAAGTCTCGATCCTGACGCCCGACAGAGATTGAGAGACAGACTGCATGAAGCGCTGCCGCGCAGCGACGACGGGTCAATCCACCTGAAGACGAGGGCCTGGGCAGTCAGGGCGACAGTGCCGGGTTGAGGTGCGCGACCGGGATCGCGCACCCTCGACAAGTCCCGCATCAGCCGCAGCAGGTCCCGCCCGGGAGCGGCGTCTCGTCGGGCTTTGCGACGCTCGGCTGGTCCTCGTAGCGGTCGTGATGTCTGACCCAATCCATGATCTCGTGTTCGTTGCGACCTTTCGGCGTGAGATCGAGGTAATTATGCGCGCCGATGAGGATATCGCCGCCGCGTCCGTAGGATGAGTACGTGTGGAAGATCTCTCCTGTGCTGTTCTTGAAGAACACGCTGATGCCGGGCAGTTCTCCGCCGGGCGCACCTTCGGTCATCTCGTAATTGTAGTAGGTCTTGCCATTGGCGATCTCGTCCTGCGTGGCAGAGACGTGGAAGTCGTAATTGAAATCGCTTCCGAACGACGACACCCAGTCGAACGCCCAGCCCATGCGCTTCTTGAACGGCAGCAATTCCGCCAGCGGAGCGCGCGAGACGGCGAGCATTTTCACATCGTGATGCGCCAGGTGAAGGTTTGCGCCGTCGATGTGGTCGGAGAGGAACGAGCAGCCACCACAGCCTTCTTCCCATCCGGGCCCGAACATGAAGTGATAGACGATGAGCTGGCTGCGCCCTTCGAAGAGTTCCGCGAGCGTTTTCTTGCCGCTCGGCGTATCGAACAGATAGGTCTTGTCGATCCTCACCCACGGAAGCGCGCGCCGCTGGCGGTTCAATTCGTCGCCGGCCCGCGTGTGCATCTTCTCGCGGGCGAGCAAGGCCTTGCGTGCCGCGACCCATTCGTCGGGCGAGACGACCTTGTGCTGGTCGAGGGGAACGTCGTGCTCGTTGTGCTTGAACTGATCCATGTTTGGGCTCCTCTGTCTTTCGTGCCAAAGGGGTTTCAGAGCTACGCGAAGAAGCGCTCGAGTTTATTGAGCGTACCGGTCCAGCCATCCTTGTGGCCATCGCGAGCGGCCTCGTCGAAGAAGCGCTCGTGAATGAGCGTGAGCATCGTGCCGTCGCCGTCGGGACGCAGCAGCACGGTAACGAGGGATTCACGCTCGAGCGTGCTGCGCCACGCCCAGGAGAAGACCAGTTTCTCGTTCGGGACGATCTCACGGTAGACGCCGCTGACGTCGTGTTCCTCGCCTGCATCCTCGCGCATGATGACGCGGAAGCGACCGCCGATCCGCGGATCGCTCTCGGCGTGATGGACGTTGCAATTCTCAGGTCCGAACCACCGTGCGATCTTCGTCGGCTCGGTCCAGGCCGCGAAGGCTTGGGCGGGTGTCGTGTTCAGGCGACGCTTGAGCATGAGGCTCGGTTGCGTCGCAGCTTTGCTCGCGACCTCGCCTCCGTCCCGGCCTAGGATTCGCCCCGAGCCTTCGAGGGGGACCGGGTGCGTTCGGTTGGGCATGTCTCTTCCTCCACAAAAGCCGCCAGACGATCGAGGGTGCCGGACCAGAATCCCTGGTACCGATTGAGCCATTCGAGCGCCTCTTCCATGGGGCCTGCGGACAACTGGCAGGCAACGATGCGGCCGGTCTTGGCGCGGCTGATCAATCCCGCGTCGGACAGCACATCGAGATGCTTCATGATGGCGGGAAGCGACACCGGAAAGGGCCGCGCCAACTCGCTCACCGAGAGGCCATCCCGCTCCGAGAGACGAGCGAGCAAAGCGCGTCGGGTCGGGTCGGCCAGCGCCGAGAAGGTGCGATCCAGCGAGGGCTCTTGATACTTAACCATGGGGTTAAGTATCGGGCGGAACGGTGATCATGTCAAGGCGCGCGGCGGCCCCTTATCCCCCGGCGAGCGCCAGGTTCGAGGTTTCCTCGAGGAAGGCGCGGATACGCCGGGCGTTGCCGCCCAAATCATGCCGTCCTAGGCGCGAGGCCGAACGGATATCGATCCGGCTGCCGTCGGCCCGGGGGCGGATCCGGACGGTGATGTCGTCGGGGAGTTTCAGCGCGAAGGTCCGATCGATCGCTTCGAGCCTTCCTGCCCCCTGGCGTCCGCCCGGCGGCAGCGCTTCGATGACCTGCCAGCCGAGATCGGCGGCGGCTTTCTGCACCAGCGCAAAAGCCTCCACCGGTCCGATATCGAGGGTCAGGGGGGCGATCAGCACATAGGCCTGCCGCTGGGCCTCCCGAACGTCAGGCGAAACATCCGGCGGGACGCGCCCCCCGCGCGCCTCCAGCGCGACGCGCGAGCGTGAGAAGGCCGGCGGATTCTCCGTATCGGTGGAAATGTCGTTGATCACCGGCAGAGTTGCGGCCTTGAAGCCCATGAGGGCCGGATAGGCCAGCACCAGCGCGGCGATCAGCATCCCCTTGATGGCCCCACCAAGGCCTTGTCGCCCCTCCTGCCAGATCCGGACGAAGGCGATCAGCGAAAACAGCACCGCCAGCGCTGCCAAGGCGATCCCGGCTGCCAGGACCACGAAACCTTCGTCATAGCCAATGAATCCGAACCGGATCATCAGCGCGGCGATGAGGCAAACGACGAGCGAAAACCACGCCACCCTCGGAGACCATCTGGCCGGGCGGGAGAAAGGTTCTTCAATGATCAGGTGACGCATGCGCACGTCATACAAATCTCTTCGGGATCGCGCCACTCCCGTTCGGCCGGCATCCAGGGCTCCGTTAGGAATTCAAGCTAACGATGTGATAAAAATGCAATATTATGTCGTTTTGTGGGGAAAGAACCCGCCGAGGTCGGGATTTAGGGGCTGGGCGGAGGTGACGAGCGGCTTTGTTCTGATGTAAACTACTATTTCTGATTGAAGGAGCCGAGTTGGTGACGTCACCTGCCCCCGTTCAAATCGTCGATCCCGACGCCGATCCACTCCGCGTCTGGTTCCGCTTCATCCGCCTTCACCGGCGCGCGACGAGCGCGATCGCGGGGGTGTTGAAGACGATCGGCCTATCGATCCCGCAATTCGACCTTCTGTCCACCCTGACCGAGCAGGAAGGGTTGAGTCAGCAGGAACTGGCCGAGCGGCTGTACGTGACGAAAGGCAATGTGTCGGGCCTGCTCGACCGCATGGTCGAGGCCGAGTTGGTCGAGCGTCGCGCGATCCCCGGAGACCGCCGCTCCAATGCCCTCCATCTCACGCCGAAAGGTCGCGCCCTCGCCGAAAGAGGGATCGCGGCGCAAAAGGCCTATGTGCAGGCGACCCTCGGCACCCTGCCCACCTCCGACCTCATGGATCTCGAGCGCATCGTGCTGGCCTGGCGCGAAAAGGCGAGGAATGCCGAGGAGGCCTTCCGGGCCCGGAGCGCGGATAAAGCATGACGCCGCGCTGGATCCGCGCCTTCCTGTCGAGCCGGTTCACGGAGGTTGCCGCGCGGGCCGTCCTGACGTTCCCGTTCTGGGGAAGCGGCCTTTCGAAACTGATCGATTTTCCGGGCGGCATGGCCGAGATGGCGCAATTCGGCCTGCAGCCTGCCTGGCTCTTCAATGCCGCGACCGTCGCGGTTCAGCTTTGGGGGTCCGCGCTCATCATCCTCAACCGCCGGACCTGGCTCGCTGCAGGAGCGCTCGGCATCTTCACCCTTCTGACCATCCCCATCGTGCACGCTTTCTGGCGCCTGGAAGGGGAGCGGGCGCTCGCGGCGTTCCACACCGCCGGAGAGCATGTGGGAATGGTCGGCGCCCTCGTGCTCGTGTCCATTCTCGCCATGAGGCCACGGACGTCCTGACGCTTGGCGGGACAACCGAAATTGCAACCTTGTTAATACAGGATTAAGCTTGCCTCCGTCATTTGCCCATAAAGCCAGCAAATGATCATAGAGTGGCCCCGAAGCCGACACGTCTTTCGTGATGAATCGGGGCCAACATTGGGAGTTACGCCATGACCCTCGCCCAGCGCGACGTTCGATCGTCGAGCCAAGTCCCTCCGAAAGACGCTGCCCGCCCGCGGGCCGTTCTGCCCGCTTTCAAGCCCGTCGCCCTGCCGGCCCTGACCGCCGCCGTCAGGCCCGCCTATCGCGAGCCGGCTCGCAAGACCACCGTCGATTTCCCCACTCTCCTGCGCATCAGCGCGATGCTGGACTGAGGCCGAACGAAAACGAGCGCCGCAAGGGCGCTCGTTGGATCTGCGTATTCTCTTCGGCGCGAGGCGCTAGCGGACGATGACCTTCGCGTCGGTCTCGGTCCGATTATAAAGATCGATCACATCGATGTTGCGCATCCGGATGCAGCCGGACGATACACTCAGCCCGATCTTCTCCGGCTCGTTGGTGCCGTGAATCCGATACAGCGTATCTTTGTTGCCCTCGAAAAGATAAAGCGCGCGGGCGCCGAGCGGGTTATCCGGGCCGCCCTTGGTGTGCTTCACGTGCGGCCACCGCGCCTTCATCTCGGCAGGCGGGTTCCAATCCGGCCATTCCGCCTTTCGCGCCACCCGCGACACGCCGGTCCAGCCATAGGCCTCGTCGCCGACTGCGACCCCGTAGCGGATGACCTTCTTGTTAGGCATCACGAAATAGAGAAACCGCTCTTTCGTATCGACCACGATGGTGCCCGGAGCCTCGCCCGTCGGATCGTCCATGAGGTAGCGGCCGTAGCGCAGGTCTTCCTGCGCGGTCGGCACGAGGGCCATATATTCGGCATCGCGCGCGGAAACCTGGGGCTCCGGCACGCCCTTGAAGTTGCACGCCGTCAGGAGCGCCAGGGCTGCGAGAGCGAGAGACAGGCGAGACAATCGCATTGGTAAACTCTGCTTTGTGCGGCCGGACAGGCCTGTGTCGTTTCAACGCAACATGCGGTCAAGAAATGCCCGTGGGGCGAATCAACGGCACAATGGCACGGAAGGGCAAGGAAATGTGTTGCACTGCGACAACATAGACAGCCGCTTGATGCACTGCGAAACTCCCATTCCTTTCCCAAGCTAGGCTCGCCATCGCCCATGTCCACCCTTTACATCTCGCACCCCGCCTCGCTGGCGCATCTGACGCCCGCCGGCCACCCGGAACGGCCGGACCGGATTCGCGCCATTGAGACCGCGCTGGAGAAAGAGCGGTTCGGCGCCCTGATTCGCGAGCAAGCGCCGATGGCCGAGATGGAGAGCCTGRCGTTGGTCCATCCGGCAAGGCATGTGGTCGCTCTGAGGGAGGCCTGTCCGCGCGAAGGCTTGGTGCGGATCGACGAGGACACGGTCATGTCGCCGGGCACCTTCGAGGCGGCCTTGCGCGCGGCAGGGGGGGCGGTCCGCGCGGTCGACGAGGTCATGTCCGGCGCGGCGAAGAACGCCTTCGTCGCCATGCGACCGCCCGGGCACCATGCCGAGACGGCCCGCGCCATGGGATTTTGCTTTTTCAACAACGCCGCCATCGCCGCCCGCCACGCCCAGCGCCATCACGGCGCCGGCCGCGTCGCGGTTCTCGATTGGGACGTACATCACGGCAACGGGACGCAGGACATCTTCTGGAGCGATCCGAGCGTTCTCTATTGCTCCATCCACGAGATGCCGCTCTACCCCGGGACCGGCGCGCCCTCGGAGACAGGCGAGCACGGGACCATCCTCAATGCGCCGATGGAGCCCGGCGACGGGAGCGTGGTGTTCCGCGACCTGATGGAGCGCGTGGTGCTGCCGCGCATGGAGGCGTTCCAACCCAACCTCCTCATCGTCTCCGCCGGGTTCGACGCCCATTGGCGCGACCCCCTCGCCAGCATCAATCTCACCGAAACCGATTTCGGCTGGGCCACGCAGCGGGTGATGGGGCTTGCCGACGAAGTCTGCGGGAGCCGCGTCGTGTCGGTTCTCGAAGGCGGCTACGACCTCGAGGCCCTCGCCAAATCCGCGTCCGCGCATCTCGATGCGCTGATGGGCCGCGAGGTGAAGGCCTAGGCTTTCGCCGGCATGAAAGCGCGGTGGCTGATCCCCGACAGCACGCGCAGCAATTCGCCGACCGCGACCATTCGGAGGATCGCCAGGCCAGCCAGGGTCATGAGGGCGGCTTCGGCGGAGATCAGGAGCGCCACACACGCCGCCACGCCCGAACCGAAGAGGGCGAGCCCCTGAATGAATACGAGCCGCCGCTGTTGCGGATAGAGCGTGCAGGATTCGTTCAAGGGGGCCGCCATCGCCACGAAGAGGTGGAACAGCGCGATGATCGGCACGGTGTCCGCAAGTCCCGCGAGCGCGGTTTGATCGAGCCATGGATCCGCCAGCAGCAGAAGACCCGCCATCCCCGCATAGGCCGCTCCCACGAGCAGGATCAAGCCGATCATCATGGAACGGCCGAAGATCGGCGTCGGATATTCGCTCGCCGGGCGAAAGTTGAGAAAGATCGGCGTCGCGGCGGCGGTGAGGATCTGCGTCGGGACATCGAAGATGCGATAGGCCAAGGCGACGTGGCCCGCGAAAATTTCATCGGCCGCCATGGGCGTGATGAGCAGCGGGGACATGACGAAGGCGAGCGAGAAAAACGATCCTGGAAGGTTGTAGAGGGGGAGGCTTTTCCATCGCCGCGCCACGGCGACGATCGCCGCCTTCGACCAGCCCGCGAAGATGCCGCGAAGGCGCCTTCCCTGTCGCACCAGCAAATAGGCGACACCACTGTTATGTCCGATGATGTCGGCGAGCACGAAACAGAGCACGTCCTCCACACCCACCAGCACCAGGGTGAGGAGAACCACCGGCTGGACCAGCGCCTGCATGAGAATGGCCCGTCCCAATCCCTTGAAATCCCGGTCGCCGGTCGCGCGGGCGTAGCTCAAGCGCAACATGCCGCGGGCCAGAATCGACAAGGGCAGCAGGAGCGCGAGTTCCCAGCGCACCCAGCCCAACGCGGCCGAGCCGATCGACGCCAGCGCGAAGACGAGGAACAGAATACCGCCGAGACAGAGGCACAGGCGCATCGCATTGCGCGACTCGCTTCTGTCGGATGCACCGACGATTGCAGCATCGTAACGGAGAAAAAGCGCGATACCCGCCAGGGTCGCGAACGTCTGGTAGATTCCGAATTCGGCGAAAGCCTGAATGTCGACGAGCCACGCCGCTGCGATGAGCGTCAGGACCGACATGCCGCGGGCCGTGACCAGCCTGAGCCCCAGCATGAAGGAATCTCGCAGGGAGCGGCCCGTCAGGTGCTTCAGGACCATCAGGCGAAGAGATGCCATCGATGACGGATCTGCGTCGTCGATCGTCTCGGTGCATCGGGGCCGCGAGGGTCCCGGCATTTTCTCGGCCTGATGCAAGGTTGCTCGTCTAAGGTTGAATGGCCGAGTTTGAGGTTGCGGACGCCCGGCTGCCTACGGGTCGAGCGGCTCCTCGGCCAACAATTCGATGCCGAAACCGCTCAATCCTACGTAGGACCTGCTGGATGTGGCAAGATTGCGGATGGAGACAACGCCGAGATCGCGCAGAATCTGCGCGCCGAGCCCGATCTCGCGCCATTGCGTCGATCGCATCGCCTCGGAGGCGGTCTCTTCCGTCTCGTTGAGATTGGTCGTCGGAACGCCGGCCGTGCCGTCGCGGAGATAGACGAGCACGCCGCGGCCTTCGGTGACGAACCGCTTCATCGCCGCATCGATCGCCTTGCCGCCCTCGAAAATGTCCGCGATGGAATCGGCGCGGTGCAGACGCACCGCAATATCGTTTCCATCGCCGATGCGACCGTGCACGAGAGCCACGTGATGGACCGCGTCGAACGGCGTCGCATACGAATAGCCCGTAAAGGATCCCCAGGGCGTCTCCACCGGGAAAGTCGCGATGCGTTCGACGAGCTTCTCGCGGGATTGGCGATAGGCGATGAGATCGGCGACGGAGATCCGCTTCAGGCCATGCTGCTTCGCGAACACGTCGATCTGATCGCCGCGCATCACCGTCCCGTCATCGTTGGCGAGTTCGCAGATCACGCCCACCGGCGGCAATCCTGCGAGCTTGCACAGATCGACGGCTGCCTCGGTGTGGCCGGAGCGCATGAGCACGCCGCCATCCCGTGCAACCAGTGGGAAGACGTGCCCGGGGCGAACGAAATCGGTGGCTCCCATATTGCCGTTGGCCAGCGCCCGCACGGTGTTGGTGCGCTGCTCGGCCGAGATACCCGTCGTGAGCCCGTGCTTCACATCCACCGTGACGGTAAACGCCGTGCCGAGCGGCGCGTCATTCGCAGCCACCATGGGATCGAGCCGCAAACGCCGTGCCTCCGCGCCGCTGAGCGGCGCACAGACGATGCCGCAGGTGTTGCGAATGATGAACGCCATTTTCTCTGTCGTGCAGAGAGATGCGGCGACGATCAGATCGCCTTCGTTCTCACGGTCGTCGTCGTCGGTCACGATGACGATTTCGCCTTGCGCGAAAGCTTCGATGGCTTCGGTCACGCTGTGGCAGGTCATATGTAATCCTCTACTCGCTACTGGCTCGAACCGCCTCTGGCGGCGTGCCTGACATTCCCGGCGACAGGCGCGATCGTTCTAGCTGAAAGGCCAGGCGACGCCATCTCCAACCTGCGCGCGATGACGCAAGAAGTGATCGGCCAAAACGCACGCGACCATGGCCTCGCCCACAGGCACTGCACGAATTCCGACGCAGGGATCGTGGCGGCCCTTCGTGGACACCTCGGCTTCGACGCCCTTGCGGGTGACGCTGGCGCGTGGCGTCAAAATCGACGAGGTCGGTTTCACCGCGAACCGGCACACGACCGGCTGCCCCGTCGAAATGCCCCCGAGTATGCCGCCCGCGTGATTGGAGAGAAAGGTCGGTGCGCCCGCATTGCCGGCCCGCATTTCATCCGCGTTCTCCTCACCCCGCAGCGCCGCTGCCGCAAAACCATCGCCGATCTCCACGCCCTTGACGGCGTTGACCGACATGAGCGCAGCCGCGAGATCGCCGTCGAGCTTGCCATAGATGGGAGCGCCGAAACCGGGCGGCACCCCCTCGGCGACGATTTCGAGAACCGCGCCGATGGAAGAACCATCCTTGCGCAACCCGTCGAGGTAATCCGCATAGAAGGCGGCCGCTTCCGAATCCGGACAGAAAAACGGGTTCCTCAGAACCTCGTCCCAATCCCACTGGTTCCGATTGACCGGGTGCGGTCCCATCTGGACGAGCGCACCGCGGATGGTGATGCCGGGCACCACTTTTCGCGCCACCGCCCCGGCGGCGACCCGCGCCGCCGTCTCGCGAGCCGAGGAGCGCCCCCCGCCGCGATAGTCGCGGATGCCGTATTTCACATCGTAGGTGTAATCCGCATGGCCCGGCCGATAGGATTCCTTGATGTCGGAATAATCCTTCGAGCGCTGGTCCACATTCTCGATCATCAGCATGATCGGCGTGCCGGTCGTGACCTGGCGACCGGTCCGCTCGTCGACGAACACTCCCGACAGGATCTTGACCTCGTCGGGCTCGCGGCGCTGCGTGGTGAACCGGGAGGTGCCGGGCCGACGACGATCGAGTTCCGCCTGGATATCCGCGACATCAAGGGGGATCAAAGGCGGGCAGCCGTCGATCACGCAGCCAAGCGCGGGCCCGTGGCTTTCGCCGAACGTCGTGACGCGGAATAGGTGGCCGAACGTATTGTGGGACATGACTCTGACCTCGTGCGCGTGTTTACGAACCGACGCCCGGAAGGTCAAACTCTCTCGACAGGCCTTAGCGTGAGGCGCGGCCCGTCGGCCGCCGGCCCGCTATTCGACGCGGAGGCGGTAGGTGTAGGTCCGCAGCGTTTCGGGCCCGCTATCGGTGGATTGCCAGGGCACGTCGAGGGAAACCTCGTCCATGCCCTTGAAGCCCTTCTTGGGCGTATAGATGTAGGCCAGCCCCTTCACCTTTCGGCCGGGGCAGCGGCTTTCTTTGCCGAGAGTCCCCTCATGCGGGATCACCTCGATGCTGCCGTTGCTCGGCGCCTGCCGGACTCTCACCGCCGGGATGGCCGAGGAATAGCAGGTATCCACCTCGTAGCCGAGGAACCCGCCGATAGCCGAGCGGGTATTGGCCTTGACCGTCCGATCCATGGTCTCGGCCACGGGCGACCCGGCCCACAACACCAATCCCGCCAAGAGAAGTCCCGCACGCCGCATGATCGCGTCCCTATCGCAATGTTATTGCATAAAGAAACACGAAAAGGCGTTTACTTCAATGACCCGGCGAGACCTTATTCCCAGCGGTGGCGGCGACCTTCGATGACCAGGACCCTGCCCTGCCAGATGTCGATGCTCGCCGCGTGGCGGGTCGAGACGCCGCAGGCGACCGCCAGAAAGGCCCGCGCGACGCCACCATGGGCCACCAGAACCGTCTCCCGGGTGAGATCGTCGAGAATCGGACGCACCCGGTCCGCCAGCATGGCGTAGCTCTCGCCCCCGCCGGGGGGCGCATAGTTCCATTTGTCCCGTTCGCGCAAAGCCGCCAGTTGCGGCTCCGACTTGCGGACTTCCTTCCACGTCAGGCCTTCCCAGGAGCCGAAGGTCAGCTCGACGAGGCGATCGTCGAGACGATAATGGTTGGGATAGAGCCCGATCGCCTCCCGCAGACGCTCCATGGTCTCGCGGGTCCGCAGCATGGGGCTCGCGACATAGTCGAGGTCCTCGAAAAGCGGCACCAGATTGCGCAGCCGGCGCCCCGCCTCCTCGGCCTGCACGCGGCCGAGATCGTTCAGCGGGATATCCTTTTGGCCCTGGAGCCGGCCCTCGAGATTCCAGTCGGTCTCGCCATGGCGGATGAAATAGATCGTTGGATGGTCGGGCACGATCAATCTTTGTCGAGGGACAGGTCCGGGGCTTCCGGATTCTTCATGCCGACCACGTGATAGCCCGCATCCACGTGGAGAATTTCACCCGTCATGCCGCGCGACATGTCGGAAATCAGATAGGCGGCGGTCTCGCCGACCTCCTCGGTGGTCACGGTCCGGCGAAGCGGGGAATTGTACTCGTTCCACTTCAGAATGTAGCGGAAATCGCCGATGCCCGAGGCCGCCAGCGTCTTGATGGGACCGGCCGAAATGGCGTTGACCCGGATGTTCTGCGGTCCGAGATCGGCCGCCAAGTAGCGAACCGAGGCCTCCAGCGCAGCCTTGGCGACGCCCATCACGTTGTAATGCGGCATCCATTTTTCGGCGCCGTAATAGGTCAGCGTCAGGAGCGACCCGCCCTTGCTCATCAACTTCTCGGCCCGCTGTGCGATGGCCGTGAAGGAATAGCAGGAGATCAGGAGCGATTTGGTGAAGTTGCCCTCGGATGTTTCCACATACCGGCCGGTCAGCTCGTCCTTGTCGGAAAACGCGATGCAATGGACGACGAAATCGAGGGAGCCCCAGAGCTTCTCCACCTCGGCGAAGACCGCATCGATGCTCTCGGGATCGGTGACGTCGCAATGGCCGACGACGGCCGCGTCCAATTCCTTCGCGAGAGGCTCCACGCGCTTCTTGAGCGCATCGCCCTGATAGGTGAAGGCGAGCTCGGCGCCGTGGTTGCGCGCCGCCTGTGCGATGCCCCAGGCGATCGACCGGTTGTTCGCAACCCCCATGATCAAGCCGCGCTTTCCGGCCAAAATGCCGGGCGCCGTTGTCTGCGCCATGTCTTACCCTAACTCGTCGCTGGTCGGATCTGAAAGATGGCTTGTTTAGCCGACCCGGTCGTCAGGGGGAAGGCCTTCGCGGTCCGGGCGGGACCGAAACGCCGATTTAGGCGTGGAGCGTTCCTAATCGGCCTCGGCGGCGCGCCGCTTGCGGGCATATTCCATCAGCGACTCGTCGACGACGCCGGGCAGCCTGATCTCGGTGGTGGCCAGGATATCGCCGTGGCCGCTCTTTCCCGGCAGGCCCTTGCCGCGCAGCCGGAAGGTGCGGCCGGAATCGGTCATCGGCGGGATGGCCATCGACACCGCCCCCGTCAGGGTCGGGATCCGCACCTTTCCGCCAAGGACCGCTTCCTCGATGCTGATCGGCAGCTTGAGGCGGAGATCGAGCCCATCCGGCGTGAACCGCTCGTGGGGCGCGAGTTTGATCGTCAGCAGGGCATCGCCCGGATCGGCGTGAGGCGCGCCCTGGCCGAGCCCCCGCAGGCGGATCACCTGCCCGTCGGCCACGCCTTTGGGGATCACCACATCCACATCCCTGCCGGTCGGGAGCTTGAGCCGCTTCTTGGCCTCGCTCGCCACATCCTCCAGCGTCACCGTCAGCACGGCCTCGACGTCGTCGCCCTTTTGCTGCTTGGGCCGGGCTCTTCGCTGACCCTCGCCACCCGGTCGGAACGCATCGCTGAAGAATTGCGCAAAGATGTCCTCGGACGGGTCGGGACCCCGCGCCCGACGCCCTCCGAAGGGACTTCCCCCCGCATTGAAGCTGAAATCCGAGAAATCCTGCGGGCGCGCGCCGCCGCGACCGCCGCCGAACCCTTCGAAACCCTGAAAGCGGGGCTTTCCCTCGGCGTCGATCTCGCCGCGATCGAATTGCGCCCGCTTCTCCTTGTTGCCGACGACCTCATAGGCCGAGTTCAACTCGGCGAACTTGTCCTGCGCCTTCGGATCGTCCTTGTTGCGGTCGGGATGGTGGACCTTGGCGAGCTTGCGATAGGCTTTCTTGATCTCCGCCTCAGTCGCGGTACGCGGCACGCCGAGGATTTGATAGGGATCACGCATCGTCTCATCCATTCGCCATCGCAATACGGCGGAGGCGCATGACTACGCACCCCCGCCCACACGTCCATATGGGAAAAGTGTTGCTGCGTTGCAACGCCGGACCCCTGACACTCTGCTGGCGAAACCGGGCTATGTCTTGGCGGTGGTCTTGCCGGGTTTGACGTCCTTGATGGCCCATTCGCCGCCGGACGGCCGGCAGGCGCTGCCCTGGAGAAAGGCCGAGGCCGGACCGCTCAGGGAAGCCGAGAAATCGCGGCAGACCTCGTCGTTCTTGACATAAGGAGCACCGGTCGGCGTGAACTGGCCCTTCATGGAGGTTTGCGGATTGTCCCAGGAGACGAGCGTTCCCGGCCCCTGGGGATCGAGAGCGACGCCCAGGGCCGCCTTGGCCCGCCGCCAATCCTCCTCATTGAGTTCCGGCGAGAGGGGTGGTGGAGCTTTCGGCGTGATGGAGCCGGTTACCTCGGGCTCGTCGTCCGCAAGGCCGACCACCGATGAGGAAAAACTGCAGCCCGCCACCGACAGGGCGAGGGCCGCGGCAGCCGCCATTTTCACCGCTTCGCTCGCAAAGAGGTTTCGTCTATAACGGCGCGCATTGGGCTTCATGGCGCGTCGAGCTCCGGGAAACGAATAAGTCACAGATCAGGATAAAGCCTTGAATGCGTTAACAACCGGTGACTTCACCGAGGCCGACGAGCCCTGGGCTCTCTTCCGCGGCTGGATGGACGAAGCGAGAGCCTCCGAAATCAACGATCCCAACGCCATGGCGCTGGCGACGGTCGATTCCGACGGTCTGCCGGATGTGCGGATGGTGCTTCTGAACGGCGTCGACGAGCGGGGCTTCGTCTTCTACACCAACACCGAATCGAACAAGGGCCGCGAATTGCTCGGCCAGCCGAAAGCCGCCATCGTGCTGCACTGGAAAAGCCTCCGGCGGCAGGTCCGGGCGCGCGGTCCGGTGGTCCGGGTCAGCGACGCCGAGGCGGATGCGTATTTCCAGAGCCGCCCCCGCGAAAGCCGGATCGGCGCGTGGGCGAGCCAGCAATCGCGCCCGCTGGAAAGCCGTTTCGCACTGGAAAAGGCGGTGGCGGTCAACGCCGCCAGATATGCCATCGGCGACGTGCCGCGGCCGCCCTACTGGACGGGCTTTCGCATCGCGCCGGTGTCGATCGAGTTCTGGCAGGACAAACCCTTCCGGCTGCACGACCGCGTGGTGTTCACCCGCGAGGGCGACGGCTGGCGGAAAGTCCGTCTCTACCCATAATCCTCAAGCCCTCCTCGTGTGCGAGGACAGGGGCCAACTGGGCCACCCGCCCTCAATGTCAGGTTCACCATGACGTCCTCTTCCAATACGCCCCGACGCATCATGCTGCTGACCGGCGCCAGCCGCGGCATCGGCCACGCGACCGTCAAGCGCTTCTCGGCCGCGGGATGGCGTGTCATCACCTGCTCGCGCCACGCATTCCCCGAGAATTGCCCGTGGGAGATGGGACCGGAGGATCACCTGCAGGTCGATCTGGCCGACGCGGCCGATACCCGCCGCGCCATCGCCGACGTGAAGGAGCGCCTCGCCGTCGAAGGCGGCGTACTGCACGCGCTCGTCAACAATGCGGGCATCTCCCCCAAGGGCTCCGGCGGATCGCGACTCGCCGCGCTCGATACGGCCTACGAGGATTGGCTGCACGTGTTCCACGTCAATTTCTTCGCCTCGATCATGCTGGCGCGCGGTCTCGTCGACGAATTGACGGCCGCGAAGGGCTCCATCGTCAACGTCACGTCGATCGCGGGCTCGCGCGTGCATCCCTTCGCGGGCGCGGCCTACGCCACATCGAAGGCGGCCCTGGCCTCGCTCACGCGCGAGATGGCGGCCGATTTCGGGCCGCTCGGCGTGCGCGTCAACGCCATCTCGCCCGGCGAGATCGACACCGCGATCCTTTCTCCCGGCACCGAGAAGATCGTCGAGCAACTCCCCCTGCGCCGCTTGGGAACGCCCGACGAAGTGGCGAAAGCCATCTACTTCCTCTGCACCGACGCCTCGTCCTACGTCACCGGCGCGGAACTGCACATCAACGGTGGGCAGCACGTTTAAGGACACGCCATGAGCGGCGACCGCCTCTACCCCGCGCGTCCCTTCCTGGCGGCTTCCGTCGCGGTGTTTCGCGACGGCGAGGTCCTCGTGGCATCGCGCGGGAAGACGCCCTGGGAGGGTGTGTTTTCCCTGCCGGGCGGCCAGGTCGAGGTCGGCGAGACGCTCGAACAGGCGGCCTTGCGGGAACTCGCCGAAGAGGTCGGGGTTACCGCCACGCTGACGGGTCTCATCGCCCCCTTCGAAGTGATTGAACGGGAGGCGGATGGCCGTGTAAAGCATCACGTGGTCATCGCCGTCTTCGCAGCGCGGTGGTTGTCGGGAGAGCCTCGGACGGGGCCGGAAGCAAAGGAAATCCGTTGGATCACGGAGCCGGAGATCGAAAGCCTGCCGTCGACGCCGGGATTGGCCGGCATTCTCGAGCGGGCCTTCGCGCACGACCGAGGGCTCGCTTGAAACGGGTCGCCCTCGGTTTGTTGTCGCTCACATTGTCGGGCGTCGCCGAGCCGGTCCTGGCGCAGAATTTTTTCGAACGCCTGTTTGGACCCCCGCGCGACGCGCAGCCGCTGCCGCAGCCGCAACCCTTTCCGCGCCAGCAGCCGCAATTCCGCCCACCCCCGCAGAGGCGACCCTCGGCGGCACCGCCGTCCCAGCCGAAACAGTCGCCGCAAGGCGAGAAAGCCGAAGCTGCGCCACCGGTGGAGCCGCCGCCCGCGCCTTACGAAAAGGAATTGTTGCGGCTCGCAGAGATCGTCGGATCGCTCGCATTTTTGCGTCCCATGTGCTCGGCCGCCGACGGTCCTGAATGGAGTCGCCGGATGCAGGTGCTGATGGAAGCCGAAGGGACGACGCCCGGACGGCGGGAGCGACTCGCCGGCGCCTATAACAAAGGCTATCAGGCATTCGCATTGACCTATCGCGTCTGCACGCCATCCGCGCAGGAAGCCTCCTCACGTTACGTAAAAGAGGGTGAGCTTCTCGCTCGCAGCATCACCGGGCGCTACGGCGGCTGATTTATCCACATGCAATCTGGCCTGTCCCTCTCGCATTAACCTCTTTGCAAGGTGATGCTGGCACCGGGCTGGTGGGCCGACTAAGTTCGCTTCAACCGAACTCGCGCCCGCCCCTGCCAAAGGGGCCTTGATCATGAACGAAAACGACCTCCCCCTCAACGAACTCCAGGAACTGAGCGCCGTAAAGCAGGCCGCTTTGAGCTATGTGACCGAGGCATTCGCCGAGGCCGAGTTCGACGGGCTGGATGCGGATTGCATGGCGCAGGCAGCGCTTTTCGCCGCCTTCATGGAACTCGTCGCCACCTACGGCGAGGAAGCGGTGGCCGAATACGCCCAAGGCCTTCCCGACAAGATACGCAGCGGCGGTTTTTCGACCGCGCTGAAGCACTGAACGCGCGGCGGATCGACACGATCCGCGCCGCCTTCGCGCACGATGCCTCTCGCCTGTTTCGACCGGCGGGAAGCGCTTGATACGCATTTTTGGCGGCGTGGAATCTCGAACCAAGTGCAAGCAATCCTCAAGGATAGGCCGCACCGCGCTCAGCCCCCCAGCGTTTCCTCGAACCGCACCACCTCGCCTTGCGACGGTGTTTCCAGGACACCGTCCCACATCACCACGTTGCCGCGCACGATGGTGCCGACCGGCCAGCCGGTGACGGTCTTTCCGTCATAGGGAGTCCACGGGGATTTCGACGCGATCCAGTCGTTGGAGATCGTCATGACGCGCTGCAGGTCGACGATGGTGAAGTCGCCATCGTAACCAACCGCGATGCGGCCTTTTCGGGCGATGCCGAAGAGGCGCTTCGGGCCGGCGCTGGTCATGTCGACGAAGCGTTCGAGCGTCAGGCGAGACGCGTTCACATGGTCGAGCATGATCGGCACCAGCGTCTGGACGCCGGTCATGCCCGACGGCGTATTCGGATAGGTCGCGGATTTTTCTTCCAGCGTGTGCGGCGCATGATCCGAGCCGAGGATATCGGCGATGCCTTCGTCGAGACCTTCCCACACCGCTTGCCGATGAGCCTCGTCGCGCACGGGCGGATTCATCTGGATCAACGTGCCGAGGCGTTCGTAATCCGCAGGACCCGCCAAAGTCAGATGATGCGGCGTGACCTCGACCGTCGCCACGTCCTTGTAGTCTTTCAGCAGCGCCATTTCCTGCGCGGTCGTCACGTGCAGGACGTGAATGCGCGCACCCGTGTCGCGCGCGATGCGCAACAGGCGCTGGGTGCATGACAGCGCGACTTCCGCCGAGCGCCAGACGGGATGCGACCGCGGATCGCCTTCGACGCGGAGGTGCTTGCGGTCGCGCAGCATCTGCTCGTCTTCCGAATGGAAGGCGGCGCGGCGGCGCGTGCGGCGAAGGATTTCGGCGATCCCCTCGYCATCCTCGATGAGGAGCGAGCCGGTCGAGGAGCCCATGAACACCTTGATGCCGGCAGCGCCGGGCAGGCGTTCGAGCATTGCCACATCGGCGGCGTTCTCGCGCGTTCCACCCACCCAGAACGCGAAATCGCAATGCATCCGATGATGTCCGCGCCGAACCTTGTCGGCGAGCGAGTCCGCCGAAGTGGTCTGCGGGTTGGTGTTGGGCATCTCGAAGACGGTGGTGACGCCGCCCAGGACGGCGGCGCGCGAGCCGGTTTCCAGATCTTCCTTGTGGTCGAGCCCGGGCTCGCGGAAGTGCACCTGCGTGTCGATCACGCCCGGCAGGATGTGCAGGCCGCGGCAATCGACGATTCGCGCGGCGTTCGCCTGGGAGAGATCGCCGATCGTGGCGATCCGGCCATTCCGCACGCCCACGTCGCGCTCGGCGCGGCCATCGTGATTCACCACGGTGCCGCCCTTGAGGATGAGGTCGAAGGTCTGGGTCATGGCGATCTATCCCTTGAGGCTTGAGCCATCCGCGCCTATGTGGCTTCTAGAGCAAGAGGCCGAACGGTGTGAAGCGGTTTCCGGCCGACGAAATGTTCCGAATGCCCGGCCCATACGGGTCCGGGCCGATCACGAGCCGAATACAAAAGCCAACCGGAGCCGGACATGCCATCAGCGCACTTGGTCGATCGTGGCGTCGTAAGGGTCTCGGGCCTGGACGCCAAGGCTTTTCTCGACAATCTCGTCACCTGCGACGTCGACAAGGTGACGCCGGAGGCCGCGCGGCTCGGCGCCTTGCTCACCCCCCAGGGCAAGATCCTTTTCGATTTCATCCTGTTCGAGGCCCCGGCCGACATGGACGGCGGATATTACCTCGATGTCCTGACCGTTCATGCGGCGGACCTCGTCAAACGCCTCGGATTCTACAAGCTGCGCGCCAAGGTGGCGATCGAGAACCTCTCCGGCTCCCTCGCGGTCATTGCCGGCTGGGACAGCCCGAAACCGGCGGACGAAACCGGCCTCGTATCCACCGATCCGCGCCTTGCGGCACTGGGCTGGCGGGCGATCGTGGCGGCGGATGATGTGCCCGAATTCGCGACCGACACCGCCACCGCCTATCACGCCCGCCGGATCGGCCTCGGCGTTCCGGAAGGCGGGCGCGATTTCCTGTTCGGCGATTCCTTCCCGCATGAGGCCCTCATGGACCAGCTCCACGGGGTGGATTTCGACAAGGGCTGCTATGTGGGCCAAGAGGTCGTCTCCCGCATGGAGCATCGGGGCACCGCCCGCACGCGGATCGTTCCGGCGACCTACGAGGGCGGCTTCGCGGCCGATATCGGGGTCGAGATCCTGGCGGGCGAAAAGCTCCTCGGAAAAACTGGAACCGGCGCCGACGGGCGCGGCCTCGTGATGATCCGGCTCGATCGCGCCGCCGACGCCATCGCTGCCGGTCAGATCATCCGCGCGGGCGGCATCCCCATCACGCTGGAAAAGCCCGCCTTCGCCACCTTCGCGTTTCCGGACGCGCGGGGAACGCTCTCGGCCAGTTGAGGCGATCCATCGACCCAATTGATGGGCCGGGTGAGCGATTGTCATTGGTCGGACACGCAGGCTCTCAGCTAGGGTGAAGCTGCAATCCGTTTGAAAGAATCATGTACCAGCCGCCGCATTTTCGGGAAGACCGCCTCGACATCCAGCACCAGCTCATCCGCGCCCATCCGCTCGGGCTGCTGGTGACCGTTGACGGCAAAGGCCTCACGGCCAATCCCATCCCCTTCTCGCTCGATGCCGCCGGATCGCCCCACGGGACGTTGCGGGCCCATCTGTCGCGCGCGAACCCGCAATGGCAGGATTTCGATGCGGGTCACGAAGCGCTGGTAATCTTTCAGGGCGTCGAGACCTACATCACGCCTTCCTGGTACGAAACCAAGCGCCAGACCGGCAAGGTCGTGCCGACATGGAATTACGCGATCGTTCAGGCCTATGGGCCGCTGGTGATCCGGGACGACCCGGACTGGGTCCGGGCGCAGATCAACGAACTGACCTTCCGCCACGAGGCCGGGCGGTCCGCTCCCTGGGCGGTGGAGGATGCACCCGCCGCCTTCATCGCGGCCCAGCTCAAGGGCATCGTCGGCATCGAGATCCCCATCAGCCGGATCGAGGGCAAGTGGAAGGTGAGCCAGAACAGGCCGGAGGCGGATCGCCAGGGCGTGGCGGAGGGCTTGCGTGCTGCCCCCGAGGAGGCATCGCAGCAGATGGCCGATCTCGTCGAAAGGCTGGGCCCAAAGCCCTGAGGCTCCGCGCATGCCGCTTGGCCATCTTCACCTGTGACGCGGTTCCGGCTACACCATCGCCATGACCGATGGCCTGATCCTGCATCCCGACAACAAGACCCGCTGCTGGTGGCCCGGCACGGACCCGTTCTACGTGGCCTATCACGACACCGAATGGGGCGTGCCCGAATTCGATGACCGCGCGCTGTTCGAGAAGCTGATTCTCGACGGCTTCCAGGCCGGGTTGTCGTGGATCACCATTCTGCGCAAGCGCGAGAATTTCAGGAAAGCCTTCGCGGGCTTCGATCCGGCGGTGATCGCGCGGTTCGACGATGCGCAGGTGGAGGCCTTGATGCTGGATGCGGGCATCGTCCGCAACCGGTCGAAGATCATCGGCACGATCGCGGGCGCCCGCGCCTGGCTGGCGATCCAGGAACGCGGCGGCTTCTCGAATTATCTGTGGGATCATCTCGACGGACGACCGCTCCAGAACAACCTTCGGACCCGCGCCGACGTGCAGCCGGAAACCGACGTCTCGCGCCGCATCTCCAAGGCGTTGAAGGCCGAAGGGTTCAACTTCGTCGGCCCGACCATCGTCTATGCGTTCATGCAGGCGGTGGGCATGGTCAACGATCACCTCACCGGGTGCTTCCGTCACGCCGAATGCGCGGCCATCGCCGAGAAGCTCTGATGGCCAAGGAACCGCGGGTCTGGCAGCGGATGCTCTCGGGGCGTCGACTCGACTTGCTCAACCCCTCTCCCCTCGACGTGGAATTGGACGACATCGCGCACGGGCTGGCGCGGGTGGCGCGGTGGAACGGGCAGACCGTCGGCTCGCATATTTTTTCGGTCGCGCAGCACAGCCTGCTGGTGGAAGCGATCGCGCATCACATGGACCCCCGGATGTCGCGCGAGTGGCGGCTGGCGGTGCTCCTGCACGATGCCCCCGAATATGTGATCGGCGACATCATCTCGCCCTTCAAGGCGGTGATCGGGGACGCCTACAAAGCCATCGAGGAGCGGCTGCTTTCCGCCATCCACCTGCATTTCGGATTGCCGGCCCTGCCCTCCCCGGCACTGAAGCGGTTCATCAAGCGCGCCGACCGGCAGGCGGCCTTTCTGGAGGCGACAAGGCTCGCCGGTTTCGGGCGCGAGGAAGCGACGAAGATTTTCGGGCGGCCCGAGGCGCTGTCGGGGGAGATCCCTTCCCTTCTCGATCCCTGGGCGGTGTCCCATGCCCAGCACCAATATCGCGAACGTGTCGCAGCCCTCACGGCCGCGCCTCCCTGAAGCCGCCACGGCCGGGGGGTATGATGCCCCAGATCCAAGAGAGCTTGCCATGCCGACCCTCCACGTCTGCTCCCTCGCCCGCCTGCATGAGACCGTGGTGGAGACCCGCGCCAGCCACGTGGTGACGCTGATCAGCAGCGGTTCGGTGGTCGAGCGCCCCTCATCCATCCAGGCCGACCGGCACCTGTTTCTCACGGTGAGCGACATCGTCGAGCCGCTGGAGGGGCACATCCTTCCGGCCGAGGAGCATCTTCGAACGCTGCTCTCCTTCGTGCGCGCGTGGGATCGTGCGAATCCCCTGGTGTTCCATTGCTGGGCCGGGGTCAGCCGGTCCACGGCGGCCGCTTACATCTCGGCCTGCAGCCTTGCCCCGGACAGGGACGAGGCCGAGATCGCCAAGGCCCTGCGCCTTGCCTCGCCGACCGCCACGCCCAATGCGCGATTCGTCGCGCTGGCCGACGAAATGCTGGGGCGCGGCGGGCGCATGGTGTCGGCCGTGCAGGCGATCGGCCGCGGCGCCGAATGCATGGAGGGCACGCCCTTCATGTTGAAAATCAATCGGGAGTGAGAGGGGGCGCATCCGGGCCGCGCAGTCGGCCCATTGCGGTTTATCGACCTTCCCGGTTCTCATCCGGCCGCGCCTCCGCTATCACAGGGCTTCCTGCGCGGCCGCCGAGCGTGTCGCGCGCGCCCCCTTAGTCGAACGGACCCGCATGACCGACGCATCTCCCCTGACCGAACTCCCTTTCGAGAAGGCCCTGGCCGAGCTCGAGGACATCGTGCGGCGATTGGAGCGCGGCGACGTCCCGCTGGAGGATTCCATCGCCATCTATGAGCGCGGCGAGGCCCTGAAGAAGCATTGCGAAGCGCTGTTGAAGAAGGCCGAGGCCCGCATCGAGAAGATCAATCTCGGGCCGGACGGCAAAGCCGCCGGCGTCGCGCCGCTGGATGTGGACGGGTAATCGTCCGAGATCCCTTTCCGGAGGTTGCCCCTGGTCCCCGGATTGGCCCACGTCAAAATTTGAGCGAGAGTCGATGTCGTCCACACCCCTCCTCGACACCATCAAGGTCCCGGCCGATCTCCGCGCCCTGCCCGAGAACCGGTTGCGGCAGGTTGCCGACGAGTTGCGCTCGGAGACGATTTCGGCGGTCTCGGTGACGGGTGGACACCTCGGCGCGGGCTTGGGCGTCGTTGAGCTGACGGTGGCGCTCCATTACGTATTCGACACGCCCGCTGACCGCCTGATCTGGGATGTCGGCCACCAGGCCTATCCCCACAAGATCCTCACCGGACGGCGCTCCCGCATCCGCACCTTGCGCCAGGCCGGCGGGCTGTCGGGTTTCACCAAGCGCTCGGAGAGCGAATACGACCCGTTCGGCGCCGCGCATTCGTCGACCTCGATTTCTGCCGGCCTTGGGATGGCGGTGGCGCGGGATCTCGACGGGCGCCGGAACAATGTGGTGGCGGTGATCGGCGACGGCGCCATGTCGGCCGGCATGGCCTATGAGGCCATGAACAACGCGGGCGCCATGCATTCGCGGCTGATCGTCATCCTCAACGACAACGACATGTCGATCGCGCCGCCGACCGGCGCAATGTCGTCGTATCTGGCGCGGCTGGTTTCCGGCGGCGCCTATCGCGGCATGCGCGAAACGGCAAAGCAGCTCGCAAGGAAACTGCCCAAGTTCCTGTATGAAAAACCCGCCCGCGCCGAGGAATACGCGCGCGGGTTCTGGACCGGCGGCACGCTGTTCGAGGAACTGGGCTTCTATTATGTCGGGCCCATCGACGGCCACAATCTCGAACACCTCTTGCCGATCCTGAAGAACRTGCGCGATTCCGGGACCGGCCCGATCCTCGTCCACGTCGTCACCCAGAAAGGCAAGGGCTACGCGCCCGCCGAGGCGGCTGCCGACAAATATCACGGCGTGGTGGCGTTCGATGTCGTCACCGGAACGCAGGCGAAGGCGAAGGCCAACGCACCGGCCTACACGAGGGTATTCGGCGAAAGCCTCATCAGGGAAGCGGCGAAGGACGACAAGATCGTCGCCGTGACGGCAGCCATGCCGACGGGCACGGGCATCGACCTTTTCGGCCGGGAATTCCCCACGCGCACCTTCGACGCGGGCATCGCCGAGCAGCATGCGGTCACGTTCGCGGCCGGGCTGGCGAGCGAGGGCTACAAGCCGTTCTGCGCGATCTACTCGACCTTCCTGCAGCGCGGCTACGATCAGGTCGTGCATGATGTGGCGTTGCAGAACCTGCCCGTTCGATTTGCCCTCGACCGCGCCGGCCTCGTGGGCGCGGACGGCGCGACCCATGCGGGTTCGTTCGATATCGCTTATCTCGGCTGCCTGCCCAACATGGTGGTGATGGCGGCCGCCGACGAAGCCGAACTGGTGCATATGGTGGCGACCGCCGCGGCCCATGACGATGGCCCCATCGCCTTCCGTTATCCGCGCGGCGAAGGCATCGGGGTCGAGATGCCGGAACACGGCGTGCCGCTTGCCATCGGCAAAGGCCGCATCCTGCGACAGGGCAGTCGTATCGCGATCCTGAGCCTGGGGACACGGCTGTCCGAAGCGCTGAAGGCCGCCGAGGACCTGGAGGCGCGGGGGCTTTCCACGACAGTCGCCGATGCGCGCTTCGCCAAGCCGCTCGACGAGGACATGATCCTGAAACTCGCGCGCGATCATGAGGTGCTGATCACGGTCGAGGAAGGCTCGGTCGGCGGCTTCGGCTCCTACGTGCTCCACCTCCTGACCGACCGCGGAGCACTCGACCGAGGCAGCCTGAAGATGCGCTCGCTCGTCCTTCCGGACGTCTATCTCGATCACGACAAGCCCGATCGCATGTATGCGACCGCCGGGCTCGATGCGGCCGGAATCGTCGCGAAGGTCTTCGAGGCGCTCGGACACGAGGCGCCCCGGCAGGCGCTTGCGTGACGATGAACCCGCGCCCGCGATCGGGGATCGCATGACCCGCAAACGGGCCGACGTGACGCTCGTCGAGCGCGGGCTTTTCGAGAGCCGGGCGCGCGCGCAGGAGGCGATTGCCGCCGGGCTGGTCATCGTGGACGGCACTCCCGTTCGCAAAGCCTCCGAAATGATCGGGGCTCAATCCGTCATCGCCGCGGAACCGCCCCATCCGTATGTCTCGCGCGGCGGCGTGAAGCTGGCTGCCGCCCTCGATGCTTTCAACTTTGACCCGAAGGGCTGCGTCTGCGTCGATCTCGGGGCCTCGACCGGGGGATTCACCGAGGTTTTGCTGCTGCGCGGCGCAACGCGCGTTTACGCCGTCGATGTCGGTCGCAGTCAGCTTCACCCCAAGGTCGGGGCGGATACGCGGGTCACGAGCCTCGAGAGCACGGATGCGCGAAGGCTCGATGCGTCGCTGATTCCGGAGCCGGTGGATTTGCTCGTCGCCGACGTGAGCTTCATTTCACTCAAGCTCGTTCTGCCGGCGGCCATGGCGCTGCTGAAGCCGGGGGCGGCCGTCGCGCTTCTGGTCAAGCCGCAATTCGAGGCGGGGCGCGATCGGGTGAAAAAGGGTATCGTTCGCGATGAGGCCGTGCATCGTGCCGTCTGCGAGGATATGACAGCCTTCATCGTCTCGCTCGGCCTCTCGCCGGTGGGGCTGGTGCCGTCCCCCATCGAGGGTGGTGACGGCAATCGTGAATTCTTGTTGGGAGCCCGCCTTGGCTGAACACGTGACGATCACCCGCCTCGGCGCGAAGGCGGACGGGATCGCCGAGACGGCTTCGGGTCCGCTCTTCGTCCCCTTCGCCCTGCCCGGCGAAACGGTCACCATCGAACGGGATGGCGCGCGTGCGCAACTCGTCAGCGTCGACACGCCCTCCCCGGAGCGCGCGACGCCGTTCTGTCCCTATTTCGGAGAATGCGGCGGCTGCGCGACGCAGCACATGCGGCACGATTTCTATCGCGCCTGGAAGCAGGATGCCCTGGCACATACCTTGCGCCAGGCCCATCTCGACACGCCGCTCGAACCCATGATCGACGCCCATGGCGAAGGCCGTCGCCGGCTGACGCTGCATGTGCGCTTCCCCGAGCGGGAAATGCATGTGGGTTACATGGCGGCGCGCAGCCATCATGTGGTGGATATCGATTATTGCCCGATCGCGGTGCCGGCGCTGCAAAAGCAGGCGCCAGTCGTGGCGCGGGCCATCGGGCGTCAACTCGGTGCAGGGCGCAAGCCTCTCGACGTGCAGGTGACGGAGGTGGAGACCGGACTGGATGTGGATGTGCGCGGCCACGGGCCGCTCAACGCCAAGGACCGCCAGCGCATGATCGCCCTCGCGGCCGATCTCGATCTGGCGCGGCTGTCGATCCACGGGGAGATCCTGGTCGAGCGGCGGCCGCCGGCCCTCACCGTCGGGCGCTCCTCGGTGGTTCTGCCGGCGGGGTCATTCCTGCAGGCGACGCGTCTCGGCGAGGAGAGCATGGCGTCGATCGTGCTCGATACCTGCAAGTCGGCGAAGCGCGTGGCGGATCTGTTTTCCGGTTGCGGCCCGTTCGCCCTGCGGTTGGCCGAACGCGCCGCGGTTCATGCGGTCGAAACCGACCAGGCCGCCATCACGGCGCTGGAGCGCGCGGCGCGCGCGACGCCGAACCTTCGCGCAGTGACCACGGAGGTTCGCGACCTCTTCCGCCGGCCCTTGCTGACGCTGGAACTGAACACGTTCGATGCCATCGTGATGGACCCGCCACGCGCCGGCGCGGAGGCGCAGGCGCAGCAGATCGCGGCCTCGAAAGTGCCGCTCGTCGTCAGCGTCTCGTGCGACGCCGGCACATTCGCGCGCGACACCGCCATCCTGCAAGGAGCGGGCTTCCGGCTGGAGCGGGTCCATCCCGTCGATCAGTTCAGGTTCTCGCCGCATGTGGAGATCGTCGGCATTCTGCGACGCGACGTGGCGAAGAAACGGCGCTGATTTGAGATTAGAAAAGCCGACCTTGCGCGTCATCCTCGAAACGCTGCTTCGTCCTGGGCGGTTTCGGTAGAGCGCGTTCGGGGGCGGCCAAGGCCTCGATCAGCGTGGCGTCGTCGTTCTCGACCTTGTTCACGCGCCGGCTGACCGGCACCATCTCGAGCCAATCCTCCGGACACGGACGTACCAGCCGCATGGCGTCGTCGGTGTTTTCGTTCGTCGGATCGAGCCACCTCGCCACATCCTCGCGCGACAAGATCACCGGCATGCGGTCATGGATGGGCGCAAGGACGCCGTTGGCAATCGTGGTGACGATGGCGGCCGTGTCGATCTCGCCGCCGCTCGCGTCGCTGTAGGTTTCCCAGAGCCCCGCCATCGGCAGCAATTCACGGTCGCGCCGCCGGATGAGATAGGGCGTTTTCTCACCGCCCTGCCGCTGCCATTCGTAGAACCCATCCGCCAGAAAAATGCACCGACGCCGCTTGAAGGCCGCCTTGAAGGCGGGCTTCGTGGCCAACGTCTCGCCGCGCGCATTGACGAGGAGCGGGAACGCCTTCGGGTCCTTGACCCATTCGGGTAGAAAACCCCAGCGTACGAGCTGGAAATGGCGTCCGCTCCGATCCGCCACGACGATCGGCACGGGCTGCGTGGGCGCCACGTTGAACCGGGCGGGGAAATTCGGCCGCTCCGAATAATCGTAGAAGTCCCGAAAAACATCGGGTGACTGGGTGATCGTGATCCGGCCGCACATGCGCTAAAGCCAGCGCTTCCAGCGGAAGATCACATAGGGCAGCACCGCTGCGAGGATCATCAACAGGATGGCGAACGGATACCCGAGATCCCACTGAAGCTCGGGCATCAGCCGAAAGTTCATACCGTACATGGATGCGATGAGGGTCGGCGGGAGAAAGATCACCGACATCACCGAGAACAGCTTGATGATATCGTTCTGCTCGATGGTCACGAGACCGAGCGTGGCATCGAGAAGAAACTGCACCTTGCTCGACAGGAAGGTCGCATGCTCCTCGATGGATTGCACGTCGCGCAAAGCGGTGCGCCACTCCGCCTGAAAGCCGTGCGTCCGTTGCGGGCGCGGCATCGCGGCCGAGAGGAACAACAGCATCCGCTCCACCGACACCATGCTCTCGCGCACGTTCGAGATCACGTCCCCTTTTCGCCCGATGGACCGCAGGGCCGCGCGAAACACTTGCGTCTGGCGCGCGCGTTTGCGTTCCGTCTCGAAGATCTCGCGCGACACGTAGTCGATCCGCTTGCCGACGCTTGCAAGAATTTCCGCGGCGCGATCGATGATGGTCTCGATCAAACCATCCAGCACGGCCTGCGGCTGATGACGGCATCCGCCCGGCTTGACGACCCGCGTCATGAACATCGTGAAGGAGCGTGGCTCGCCGTAGCGGACCGTGACCAAAGCCTTGTCGGTGAGGATGAACGACACGTCGAGAAGCTGGGGTGTCTCCGTGTCCGAGCTGCACAGGACGCGGGCCGTCATGTAGAGCGCGTTGTTTTCGCGGTAGAGAATTTCCGACGGTTCGATATCGGCCATTTCCTCCCGGGTCGGAATCTCGACGCCGAGATGCGACTCGACCAGATCGTCCTCCTCGCGCGTCGGCGAGATCAGGTCGATCCAGAGTGCGTCCTGTGGGATTTTATCGCCGTGCTTGAGAATGCGGCGGTCGAGCGACTCGCCTGCCGCCCCCGCATCGGCGGCGCCCGTGTGTATCACGATCATAGAATTATCTGCCCTCTGGCCCTGAGCGTCATCGAACGGTCATGATGTTTGCGTGGGCGGAATGCTGTCATCGGGAACGAAAAAATCGGGCATCAGGGGCACCGACGGATCGACCCGATATTTCCCGAAATCGGTGACGCCCTCGCCGCTCAGGAAGGTGTCGTCGATGAGAAAGCGTCCGGTGAATTCCCGCGCGGGTTTCTGAAAGATCGCATGGGCCGCGTCGGCGAGGATTTCCGGCGTGCGGCTCGCCTGCACGATGCGGTCCCCGCCGAGCAGATTGCGGATGGCGCTGGTGGCGATGGTGGTGCGCGGCCAGAGCGCGTTGACGGCAATGCCGCGTTCCCGCAATTCGCCCGCAAGGCCCAGGACGCAAAGGCTCATGCCGTATTTCGCCAGCGAATACGCGACATGCGGCGCAAACCACTTCTCCTTCATGTCGAGGGGCGGCGACAACATGAGGATGTGCGGGTTGGTTGATTTTTCCAGATGCGGAATGGCGTATTTGGACACCATGAACGTTCCGCGCGTGTTGATGTCGTGCATCAGGTCGAACCGCTTCATGTCGGTCTCGGGCGTACGCGTCAGGCTGATGGCGCTGGCATTGTTCACCACGATGTCGAGGCCGCCGAACGCTTCGACGCTCCGGTCAATGGCATTCTTCACGGCCTCTTCGTCGCGCACGTCGACGAGCAGCGGCAAAGCCTTGCCACCCGCCGCCTCGATCTCGGCCGCCGCCGTATAGATCGTGCCAGGGAGCTTCGGGTGCGGCTCCGCGGTTTTCGCCGCGATGACGACGTTGGCACCGTCGCGCGCCGCCCGCAGCCCGATCGCGAGACCGATGCCGCGCGAGGCGCCGGTGATGAAAAGCGTTTTGCCACGAAGGGTCATGATGTCAGCTCGCGAGCGCCAGTTTCGCATCGTCCAGGAAGCCGGCGCCGCTCATGACGCTGTCCTCCAGGCCCTTCGCGCCGACCGCGATGTTCTCGGCAAAAAATCGGCAAAGGGCAATCCGTCCCGCATGGGCGTGATCCGTCTCGCCGGCGGCGATGAAGCCCGCGGCCGCGAGCGCCATGTCGGCCAGCGCGGCACCGCCCTGTGCCAGCGCGAAGAGACGCAGATACGGCGTCGCGCCCGCAAGCGCCTGCGCCGGTTGGTTGCCGGAGACGGCATTGAGGCAAAAGCTCGTGGCGCGATCGAGACTCTCGATCGCCTCGCGCAGACGGGACGCGGTGTGGCCAAAAGCGGGGTTTGTGTCGCGGCTCACCCGGGTGACGGTGGCGCGCATGGCGGCGATCTGCGCCCGCACTCTCGCGCCGTCCGACAGGGGCAGCTTGCGCATCACCAGATCGATCGCCTGGATTCCGTTCGTGCCCTCATAGATCGGCGCGATGCGCGCATCGCGCAGATGCTGCGCGGCGCCTGTTTCTTCCACATAGCCCATGCCCCCATGGACCTGCACGCCAAGCGATGCGACCTCGACGCCGATATCGGTCGAAAACGCCTTCGCGACGGGCGTCAGCAGCGAGGCCCGCTCATGCGCCGTGCGGCGCGCCGTCTCATCGGAGTCGCGATGCGCCCGGTCGAGACCTTCGGCCGTCATATAGCAGATCGCGCGGGCGGCTGCGGTCAGCGCCTTCATGGTGAGAAGATTGCGCTGCACGTCCGGATGCTCGATGATCGGGCTCATGCCCTCCGCCGAACCCGGCGCGCGCCCTTGCCGGCGCTCGCCGGCGTAATGGAGCGCTTGCTGGTAGGCCCGCTCGGCAATCGCCACACCCTGGAGGCCCACCGCGAGGCGCGCATTGTTCATCATCGTGAACATGCAGGCCAGACCGCGGTTCTCTTCTCCCACAAGCCACCCCACGGCGCCGTCATGATCGCCGAAGATCATCGTACAGGTGGGGGAGGCATGGATGCCGAGCTTGTGCTCGATGCTGTGACACCGCACGTCGTTGCGCGTGCCGTCGCTCAGGAATTTCGGCACGAGGAACAGCGATATGCCGCGCGTTCCCGCAGGTGCATCCGGCAGTCGGGCCAGGACCAGATGGATGATGTTGTCGGTGAGATCATGCTCGCCGTAGGTGATGAAGATCTTCTGTCCCTTGATGCGGTAGGTGCCGTCATCCGCCCGCTCCGCGCGGGATCGGATGGCCGCGAGATCGGAGCCCGCCTGCGGCTCGGTCAGGTTCATGGTCGCGGTCCACTCGCCCGAGACCAGCTTCTCGAGGTAGCGCGCGCGCAACTCGTCCGTGCCGTGGGCGATCAGCGCCTCGATCGCCCCCATGGTCAGCACCGGCCCGATGCCGAAGGCCATAGAGGCCGAGTTCCACATCTCGACGCAGGCGGAATTCAGCAAGGTCGGGAGGCCCTGGCCGCCGAAATCGACCGGTCCCGGGAGGGCGTTCCAGCCCGCCCCGGTCCACGCCGAATAGGCGTCCTTCCAGCCGGGCGCGGTTGTCACCGCGCCGTCTTTCAACGTCACGCCGGCCTGATCGCCGACGCGGTTCAACGGCGCGATCACGTCGTTGGCGAAGCGGCCGGCCTCTTCCAGGATGGTCGTGGCCAGATCCGCCGTCAGGTCCTCATAGAGCCCATTGGCCAGAGCGCGGTCGAACCCTGCCGCGTGGCGCATGGTGAAAACGATGTCGGCGACCGGGGCGCGATAAACCATCGGGATTCCTTTAACTGAGGCATTTGCTGTTGACGCGCGTCGCCGCGCGGATAAACCCGCCCGATAGCACGGATCGCGAGCGGTTACAGGCTGGGCTGAAGGGTAGGTTAGACGTGAACGAACCGGGGTCAATGGTCCAGACCGAGCGTCTCGCCGCCGATGAGGCCGGTTTGGCCCGCGCAGCGGCCATTCTGCGACGCGGTGGCCTCGTGGCATTCCCGACCGAGACGGTCTACGGCCTGGGCGCCGACGCGACCCGGGCCGAGGCCGTGACGGGTATTTATGCGGCCAAGGACCGGCCCCGCTTCAATCCGCTCATTTCGCATGTGGACACCGTGGAAGCCGCGCGGGCTCAAGGGTCGTTCGACGACGCGGCCCTGCGCCTGGCGCGGGCCTTCTGGCCCGGCCCCCTCACCCTCGTCGTGCCGGCCTCGGCGGGCTGCACGATCTGCGACCTCGCCCGCGCCGGGCTCGACAGCGTGGGACTGCGGGTCCCCTCGCATCCCCTGGCGCGCCGGCTTCTCTCCGCGTTCGGCCGCCCCGTCGCCGCGCCTTCGGCGAACCGGTCGGGCCGGGTCAGTCCGACGAGCGCCGATCACGTGCTGGTCGATCTCGACGGACGAATCGACGCGGTTCTCGATGGCGGAGCGACGGAGGTGGGCGTCGAATCCACCATCATCGCCTGCCTCGACGGGACGGTCCGGCTCCTGCGCCCCGGAGGGGTGCCACGCGAGGCAATCGAAGAGGTCATCGGACGCGCGCTGGATGTGGCGCCCGCCGATGCGGAGGCTCCGCTCGCGCCCGGCATGCTGGCCTCTCACTACGCGCCCCGCGCGAAGGTTCGGCTCAACGCCGTGACCATCGCGCCCGGAGAGGCCGCGCTCCTGTTCGGCGCTGTGCCGCCGGCCGGCCTCGAGCGCGCGGAAGCCTTCCGCAATCTCAGCGAGAAGGGCGACCTTCGCGAAGCGGCCGCCCGGCTGTTTTCAGCGTTGCGCTCGCTGGACGCCGCATCCGTCAGCGCCATCGCGGTGTCGCCGATCCCCGAGGATGGCCTGGGCGAAGCCATCAACGACCGTCTGCGCCGCGCCGCGGTGGGCCGCTAGCGGCCCCGCCCTCGACCGACGAGAAAAACATGCAGTCAGCCTTCGCGCCCTATCACAGCCTCGCCGAGCGTCTTCTGCCTTATGCGGGAGAAACGGACGGCGACGGATCGCATGACATTTCGCACCTTCAACGGGTCTGGCGAAATGCCGCCCGTATTCAATCGGAAGAAGGCGGCGACGCCGAGATCCTGCTCGCCGCTGCCCTTCTGCATGATTGCGTCGCGGTCGAGAAAAATTCGCGCCTGCGCTCGCAGGCCTCGCGCCTATCGGCGGCCAAGGCCTCGGGCCACCTTGTCGAAGTCGGCTGGAGCGCCGGGCGCGTCGCTGCCACCGCCCACGCGATCGAGGCCCACAGCTTTTCCGCCGGCATCGAACCGACGAGTTTGGAGGCGAAAATTCTCCAGGATGCGGATCGGCTGGACGCCATCGGCATGGTCGGCGTTGCCCGATGCTTCTACATCGCCGGCCGCCTCGGCAGCGCCCTCTACGACGCCGTCGATCCTCTGGCACAAGAACGCCCCTACGATGACAAGCGTTACGCCATCGATCACTTTCAGACGAAGCTGTTGAAACTGTCCTCGGGTTTTCAGACCGCTTCCGGGACACGGTTGGCGCAGGAGCGACACCAGCGCCTCGAACGTTTCCTCGCCGAGTTCAAAAGCGAGATCTGACCGGAATGCTGCCGGGTTCAGGGCGAAATGGCTCGCCTCGAACCCGGATCATCGCATTCAGCGCGTCAGCTTGCCGGCAATCTCGGCCACATGCCGGCCCTGGTAGCGGGCGCCGTCGAGCTCGATGTCGCTCGGCTGGCGGGAGCCGTCGCCGGCAGCGATGGTCGAGGCGCCATAAGGCGAATTGCCCATGACCTCCGAGACGCCCATCTGCCCCGTGAAGGCGTAAGGCAGGCCCACGATGATGAAGCCGAGATGCAGCAGAACCGGGTGGAAGGTCAGGATCGTCGATTCCTGCCCGCCATGCTGCGTTGCGCTCGACGTAAACACCGAACCGACCTTGCCGACGAGCGCGCCGCTCGCCCAGAGCGCCCCGGTCTGGTCGAGGAAGTTCTTCATCTGCGCCGTCATGTTGCCGTAGCGCGTCGGCGTGCCGAAAATGATGGCGTCGTAATCGGCCAATTCTTCAACCGTCGCGATGGGTGCCTTCTGGTCGAGTTTGTAATGCGCTTTTTCGGCGACGGCCGGTGGCACGAGCTCGGGAACCCGCTTGACCACCACCTCGGCGCCCCCGGCGCGCGCGCCCTCGGCGGCTGCATACGCCATCTGCTCCACGTGACCCCACGACGAATAGTAAAGAACCAATACCTTGGCCATACGACCTCCTGTTGAGAATTGGGTGGCGGCGGCGGGAGCGGACGAAAGCCCTGTTCTCCCAATTGCGCGGCCGATGAAGGATGCCTCGCAAGGATAGGATTTCCAGACTGCAAATCCAGTGCTAGCATTGCATGTCTCTTCTTGCATGGATGCATAATGACGAAGCCGAATCTCGTCTGGGACGACTTCCGTCTGGTCAAAGTCATTGCCGACGCCCAGGGCCTCGCTCCCGCCGCCGACCGGCTGGGGGTCAATCACTCAACCGTTTTCCGCCGGCTGGGACAGCTTGAGGAAGGGCTCGGCATCAAGCTCTTCGAGCGCCACCGGACCGGCTACGTCCTGACGCCGGCCGGCGAGGAGATGTCGGCGCTCGCGGAAACCATGGAAGAAAAGGTCGAGACTTTCACCCGCAAGCTCGACGGCCAGGCCGTCACGCCGGCCGGGGAGCTGCGAATTACCACCAACGACACGCTGCTGGTGCACCTGCTCACCCCCATCTTCTCCCGGTTCATCGAGGCCAATCCGGAAATGCGGCTCGATGTGGTGCTGGCCAACCAGGCGCTCAACCTCTCGAAACGGGATGCCGACGTGGCGATTCGCGCCACCGACAACCCGCCCGAGACCCTGGTGGGCCGCCGCGTCGCGACGATCGGATGGGCGATTTACGGCCGCGCGGCTGACTTTCCGGGCGGCAACCTTCCCGATCTCGCGACCCTGTACGACCGGGCGTGGGTTGTCCTCGGGGACAATCTGGCGGGCCTGAAGGCGGCGCGTTTCGTTCGCGACCGCGTAGCGCCGGAGAAGATCGTCTACAAGGTCAATACGGTGTTGGGGCTCGCCGAAGCGGTGGAAGCCGGCGCCGGCATCGGCCCCCTGCCCTGCTTCATCGCCGACAGAAAGCCCGCTCTGGTTCGCCTGTCGGACATCAACCCGGATTTCGCCGCAGGCCTCTGGCTTCTCACCCACCCCGACCTGCGCCAATCCGCGCGCGTCCGGGCCTTCATGGATTTCGTCGGCGCCGAGATCGGCCGCCAGAAACGCGCCATCGAGGGCGGGGCGAAATCCGAATAGGAGCCGCGCCCGCCGCTATGGCCTATTCGGCCGGTTGGAGAGCGGCGCGCTCGACGGGCTGCTCCTTGATCGGGAGGTTGATCAGTCCCGATGCGATGCCGAGCGCGACGGACAGCCACCACACCAGCGTGTAGTTCCCGTAGGCCTCGTAGAGCGCGCCTCCGAGCCAGACCCCGAGGAACCCTCCGACCTGATGCGAGAAAAACGCAAAGCCGTAGAGCATGGCCATGTAGCGCGTGCCGAACATCAGCATCACCAGGGACGACGTCGGCGGGACCGTCGACAACCACAGAAGACCGATGGAGATGCCGAACAGGATCGACGTGAGCGGCGACGGCGGCAGCATGATGAAAACAGCGATCGCCAGCGAACGGCCGAAATAGATCCATGCGAGCAGCCAGCGCTTCGACATCCGCGTGGTGAGATAGCCTGACCCGAGCGAACCGAACGCATTGGCGAGGCCGATGACCGCGAGCGTCCAGCCGCCGACGGTCGCCGAAAGGCCCGCGTCCTTCAGATACGCGGGAAGATGCGCGGTGATGAAGGCGAGCTGGAACCCGCAGGTGAAGAACCCGAGCACCAACAGGACGAAGGAGCGGTGCTTGAAGGCCTCGCCCAAGGCCTGACGGATCGACTGGCCGGGAACCGGCACCGGGCCTTCGCTCGTCGCCTCGTCGCCGCCCTTTCGCTTCGCCAGCACGAGGGCGAGGGGCAGCACCAGCAGAACGCTGCCGGCGAAAATTACCAGCGCCTGCTGCCAGCCGTAATTCTCGATGAGGATGTTGCCGATCGGCGGAAACAGGAACTGGCCGAAAGAGCCCGCCGCCGTTCCGGCGCCGAACGCCATCGGTCGCCATTTCTCCGGCAGCAGTTTGCCGAACGCGCCGAGCACGAGATTGAACGAGCAGCCAGAGAGGCCGAAGCCGATGAGGACGCCGCCGCCAAGCTGCAGCATTCCGGGCGTCGTCGCATAGGCCATGACGACGAGACCCGCCGCATAAAGCAAGGCGCCGACACAGAGCACCCGCACGGCGCCGAACCGGTCCGCCACCGCCCCGGCGAAGGGCTGACCGATACCCCAGAGGAGATTCTGCACCGCGATGGCGAGCCCGAAAATGTCGCGCCCCCAGCCGTATTCCACCGTCATGGGGATCTGAAACAGCCCCGCCGAGGCGCGCGGCCCGAACGTGATGAGCGCGATCAGGCAGCCCGAGAGGACGACCATTTCAGGCGAGAATCGGGAGCGGGCATAGGGTGCGGACATGACGCTGGCCTTGGGTGAAAACCGGGCGACACTAACCGAACTCGCAAGGGCGGGACATTGAAACTTTGGCGATGACGCCATGCAATATCGTGATGGATCGGGGACCGTAACGGGCCCCCGCTCAGGTCTGACCCGGCCGCAGCTTGTAGAAGATATGCTGGCCGATCACGTCCATCTTCTTCAGGCGCTTGGCCCAGTAGGGCCTGACGTATTTGGCGTGGTAATGCGTCGCGCCGCCGACTTCGGCGAGGTAGGTCTTGCCCTCGAGCACCGCGCTGGCGATCTGCTTGGCCTGGTCCCACGCATCGGATTCGGTGGTGCGAAGCGCCTTGCCTTCGCACGCGAAGGTGAACTGGCAGGCGAGGTGGCGGTGGCGGTTCTGGTAGACCACACCGCAGATTGACGACGGATACAGGCCGCTCTTCATGCGGTTGAGGACGACCTGGGCCACGGCTGCCTGGCCCTCCGGCGGTTCGCTGCGCGCCTCGAAATACACAGCCTCCGCGAGGCAGCGCTGCTCCTTGCTGAGATTATCCGGGTCGATGAGATCGGCATAGCGCGGGCGGTCGTCGTCACGTCCGACGATGGTGCTGCCGATGCCCCGCTCGATCCGGGACACGGGAGCGGCCGCAATGACGACCGGCGTGGCATCGGAGGCCGCGGGAGTCGTCGACGAGAGGACGATGGCGCGCCGCACCGATGGCGTCGTGGCGCCGGCCGCGGCCCCCGTGGAGCCGGCGGCGGCGGCGGCGGGCGACTGGATGGAGGTTGCCTGGCTGGTGGTGGTGAATTCCGGTGCCTGCCAGGGCTCGAAGCCTCGCTGCTCCGAATCCGCGCCCTCCACCCGGCCCTCCATCATGACGGTTGGCGGCAGCAGGTTCTCGTCCTGCGTAAAGAGGAGCCGGGAGCCGGGCGCGCCCATGCTGGCATGAATCTTTTCGGCCCGGCGCGTGAGCGCGAGCCGTCCGGTCATGTCCGGGTCGCCCTTGTGGTGGCGGTCGACGATGGGGTCCGAGCCCGCGCCGATCTTGCGATCGAACCGCAAGGGTTGACCCGCTTGCGCGGCAGCCGTGGGTATATCGTAATGCGGAAGGTGGCGCAGGATGTCGGCGCCGATGGTGCTGAGGCCGGACGGGCCCACGAGGGCGCCGACCGGGGGCACGAGGGCGGTGTCGGTCACATGGCCCGCGGCGGTGCGCGGCGAAAAGCTGATGCCCGATTCGGCGTTGTTGCTGGCGGATGCGGTGAACGAGACGAGGAGACCGGCGGCGAGCACCCAGGGCGCCGTCGTGGCGCAGATCCATCTCACTCGAGAGCGACGATACCGAAGACGCACGCGACACACACCCCACAAGAGAACCGGGTGGACGTTCCCGAGGGAATGTCCGGTTCCCCTTCGTTATCGCGGATTAAGGTTGATGGGCGGTTAAGGACCGTCAGCCTTTCTGTGCGAGCCCCTCGGCCATGGCGCGCAAGGTCGCGGCGGTGTCGGGATCGGCCGGGAAGAAAGCTTCGATGGCGAGTTCCGACAGCGTCACATCGACGGGCGTTCCGAACACGGTTGTGGTGCTGAAAAGGGTGATGACCTGCTGCGGCATCGCCAGTTTCAACGGCACGAGCACGCCCGCGTAATCGCGTCGCGGCGCCACGTCCCGCCTTTGCGCCGGCGGCGTCGGATATGCGCGCAATTCCTCCATGAGTTTCATCAGCACCGAATCGCCCGTTACATCCACCTGTTGATGCAGGCGCGCCAGAAGGTGGTCGCGCCACTCGGCGAAATTGACGATGCGAGATGCAAGCC
>NZ_JBFUHH010000009.1:0-80150 GCF_056402495.1 Microvirga sp. P4_A5
GGACAAAATCGGTCAGGTGGGGCCATCGCTTCTCACCCGCGGCGGAGGCGCTCGTAGACCGTCACATCCTCCTCGGAGAAGCGCAGCTGGGAGCCGATGCGGTGCGCCTTGAGCTCGCCGCGCGCCACTATCCGGCGCAGGGTCCGGACGCTGACGCCCAGCGGGAAGCGAGCGCCTCAAGCGTCGAAAGGGACTTGGCATTGGTCGTCATGGACGATCCTCCGGTTCATGTTGAATGACATCGGAGGCGTCAGCGGACAGGGCGGCAGCGACGGCTTCGCGCGCCGCTTGCCGGGCCAGGAGACGAACGAGTTCGACCAGCACCGCAGGCAACAACGCCGGCGGCGGCTGGGTCAGATCGGTGCGTTCGATGCCGGTTCTGCTGTCCACTGGTGACCTCCAGGGACAGGTTGTCAGAAGCGACCGGTGAGCGCCTCACAAAGGCACTCGTAAAACATCACGAAGTTTGTCGGGTGGCGTCTCGCCCTGTCGGAAAATCCGCAGCGCCGTGCGCGCCTGGTCGGCATGCTCGGACCAGATGTCTCGGACAGTGGTGTGATGCATGCCCGTCTTGTCTGCGAGCTCCTGGATCGCTGCCTCGATCTTCCAGCCCTGCTCTCCGAAGAGAACAAGCTGGATCGCGACGCGGATGTCCCGAAGGAGCTTCAGAGTGTCGTGAATGCGCGGGCGTTTCCCCTGACCGCGCCCCTCGACCTGAAAGGCCTCGCCGAACCTGTCTCGTGCCGCTGGAGCCGGTTTGGCTCGCCTGATACTGCTTGTACCCTGCGACAACGGCCTCCAGCGCCCAGAACGGGACCGTGACGGTTTCCGGTATTTCGTCCTTCCTCCAATGGTACGACGCGACGATCGTCATCGCCTCAAACGCAGGCAGCGGGTTGGTGCCGTCTGTCGCGAACACCTGCTCCGCGATTGCGAGGAAGACGGCCCTGTCCTGCTCGGCCGTGAAGGGCCAATTGGCGTCAGTCCACGGGGATACGAGTTCCTGACCTTTCACGCGAAAACCTATCCACTTCATGCCCACTTTTAGATGGGGTAACGGACGGCGCCGAGGCTGGCGTTTCAGGCCGTGGTCGTCCCTCCAAATCGCGCAAAGCGATCCACAAGGGGCAGTCGAGAGGAACCGTCCTATCCTGCCCGACGAATCCTCTCTGCGACATCGGACCGATTTCGCTCGAGCCAGGCAACGGCTTCGGGACCGATCACGCGGCATTCGAAGGTGGGCCAGGACGGATCCTCGCGCGACTCGAACTCCAACCTGTCTCTCGCGTAGCCGATCAACTTGCGAAGCTCCTCGTAGCCAGGGCGGGCCTCGAGGGCGTCGGCAACCCACGGTGCCGACCAGTCGCGTTCCGCGAGAAGAAAGATGATGTCGGGCTCGGCTTCTTCAAACCAGGGGGTCGCATCGAACTCGACCCGCATCCTCTCGTCAGCCGTGTGACATACCGCGTGGATCATGCTCGTCTCCGGTGGATTCGTCGACCACGGGCATTATAGGGGATGAATTGCGCATCGGCGATCCGGCGTTGAGCGTCCGGGCTGCAATCGCATAGAGTGGTAGCGCCAAGCTGACGACGAGCGTGAAGCTTAGATCGGGTGCTCGAGCTTCTCGACGAATTGGCGGTTCCGGTCACGGCAGCCATCGGCGCGGGTGCTGACCCCACCGTTGACGGTGACCACCACGATCTCTCCGGATTGCAGACTGCGTCCGGTGAGCGCCTGGATGTTGGCGCCGTGGGTCACGACTAAAAGCGCTTCGGGACCCCTCCAGCCGGTCACAACCGCCCTTGCCCCTTCGGTCAGAGAGCTGCGCTGGTCGGCGAGGACAAAGGCATTGGCAAAGGTCGGCGCAGTCTCGAAGGGACCGAGCTCCATCAGACGGGCGGTCTCGACACAGCGGCACCAGGGCGAACTGAGAAGCTTGGCGACGGCAACGCCGGCGGCCCTAAATTTCTCGCCCATGGCTGTCGCGTCGTGGCGGCCTTTGGCGCTCAGGTTGCGCTGGGTGGAGCAATCATCGAGCTTGAAACCGGGCGGATCTCCGGAGCCCCCGGGCGCTTCTGCGTGCCGCATGAGGGCGACGTAGCCACCCCGGCGCAGCGCATCCCAGGCCGCTGCCTCATCAGCAAGCACAGGGGCGAGCGTCGACGCCGCTGTGACGATGCCGGCAATAGTGCCGAGGGAAATGCTCCTCATCGCGACACCCGCCTTCCTCAGAGCGTCGAGCCCTTGCGAGACTTTTCCTCCAGGACAAGTTCTTGCAGGAGTTGGTGGGCGAGGGACTCATGGGTCACCCGGGGGCCGATCTCGGCCGACTTCCTGCCGTAGGTTGTCGTGACGGTCAGGGTCTTTCGGTCAACCTTGAAGGATCCCGAATAGGTCCTTCCGTCGACCTTGATGTGGATCGCATGGCCCGACATTGGCATCTCACTTCAGGAAAGCGGCTCCCCGGCTCGGACGAAGCATATCAACTTGAAGGATGTGAGACCACATCGGATAGGTGCTCCGCTCACTCGGATGTGGTTTCCCGCCTTGCGCTGTCGCTTACGTTCCCATGACAACCGCTGAATTCTGTCGGGCCAATCGGTGACCGTTTCCGCCCACGTTCTCAGATGATCGTCGGCAGAAAAGCCCGATTGGCTGTCTCGTGGCTCGAGGTCGTATTGCTATCCTCCAGCCAGAGGTCTCGACCTTTGTTTGAGAGGTTGGAGGTCGATACTTCCTCTCGAGTGCCGAACGCATCCCGTGTCCCTGTCCTTGCCATCTCGTCGTGTTTACGGGCCGGCTCTGGTCTCGCGACAGGATTCTGCTGACATTCGGCAATCCGGCGCAACACAAACTATGCTTCGACGACGATGTCGAAATGTCCTTGAAGTGTGCCCTGCTCTGGCGCCATTTGTGAGGAGAGGGAAACGATTACGCTGCGGCGCGCTTGCTCACCCCGGATGCTGTTGAGAAGACCGTCGCGGGCATTCATTGGTTCGCCCTCGATGTACATTTGGGTCACTAGGCGTCCCTGTCCCGGCACATGCACGGCGAAATGGATGTGGGGCGTGCGACCCGGATACGGCACGGGCCGGATGGTACGGAAGCGATATTCACCGTCCTTGCCCACCTGCGTACGGCCATAGCCCTGGAAGGCATGGTCGATGCGGCCCTGGTTCCCGGCACGGGGGTGGCGGTAGACGCCGTTCGCATCGCACTGCCAGATCTCGACCACGCTTCCCGCTTTCGGCTGTCCACGGGTGTCCATCACGCGCCCCGAGATGTGGACAACCTGCCCGACTGCCCGGGCGGCCTGCCCGGTGATACGCACCAGATCGTTGTCTGTATCGGGCGGAAACGCGACGGGGTAGAAGGGGCCTTCTGTCTGTCCCGGAGTCGGGACAAGCTCGGCTGCGAGCAGCTCCCTTGGCATCAGTAGCCCGGCGGCCGTCACGGCAGCCGCGGTCAGGAGAGTGCGTCGATCGAGAACCAGAGGAGGGTACGTCATCGGAATCCCAGACTCACGCAGAAGGGTTCAAGAATAGATCAGCCCTTGCTCGGAGGGCAGATCGAGGCCTCACATGTCGCACGAACGTGATCGAAACCTCGCCAAAGTCCGAAGTAAACCAGGCTGCAATACGGGACTTCGAGCCGCTGACGGCACTTCCTCCTATGGAGCAAATGGACAAGGGGCAATGACGACAGCATCCGATACGCGCGCTGCCTTGACATCACCGTCAGTTGCGCGAAACCGCGATCCGATCCTGACAATCCTGCAACGCGTGCTTCCGAAGACGGGAATCGTCCTTGAGATCGCCAGCGGAACAGGTGAGCACGCAGTTCATTTTGCCGCGGCCCTACCGCAACTGACATGGCAGCCCACTGACCAGGACGAGCAGGCTCTGAAAAGCATCGCCGCCTATCGGGAGATTTCCGGCCTGCCCAATCTTCTCCCGCCGATCGTACTCGATGCAGCGGACCTGGAATGGCCTGTGCTCCAGGCGGGCGCCATTGTGGCCATCAACATGGTTCACATCAGTCCCTGGCGGGCAACCCAAGGGCTGATGGCCGGGGCAGGGCGAGTACTGCCTCCTGGCGGAGTGCTCTACCTCTACGGTGCTTACCGGGAGCACGGCGCCCACACGGCTCCCGGCAACGCGCTCTTCGATCAAGACCTCCGAAGGCGGAATGTGGATTGGGGTGTGCGTGATCTGGAGGAAGTGACGGAACTCGCGGGTCACCACGGATTGATGCTGGTGGAGCGCTTTGCGATGCCGGCCAACAACTTGAGCCTCGTGTTCCAGCGCTAGCGGTACCAATCCACCCCTACTTCTGGGACTTCCGGGAACGCGCAAATAGTGGCTGCGTTGGTTGCAAAATCGGAAAGGCTCGCATGAACACAGTTGGAGCCCGCCTGTTTTCAGCCATTACCCTGTGTTGCGTCGTCAACGCACCGACCTTCAACCGCGTCCAAACCGCTGAGGGCGAATTCCTCGAGCGCTTCCGTGGCACTTGGTTCTGGCACCTCGACGGTCCGCGTGAGCAAGGCCTGACGGAACGCTGATACCCTTGAGCGAAAGCCTCAGCTGGGGTCAAGCTGAAATCGATTGTCGGCTCGGCGAGAAAGCGTCATTCGGTACTCGAACCGGTCGGGGCGGTAGAACAGGTCAACAAAATAGACGGCGCGCTTTCCAGTGTCGAAGAAACCGCGCCGCACCTTGAGAAGGGGGCTTCCGGGTTGCACGCCGAGCCTCTGCGCGGTCACATCGTCGGCAAGAGTTGCGGTGAGACTTTGAGTGACATGGCCGATCTCCGTGCCGGAGCGGGTGATCAAATCAATGAGCGGAATCGTCTGCATTTCGTCCCGACTGTAGGTGCGCCCTATCTTTTCCAGGACGTAGCTGGTGGACAGTGAGAATGGGCGACCGTCTAGGCTGCGCCCGCGAACGGTCCGCTGGACGATTTCGCGAGGTGTCAGCGACATCTCGCTAGTCACGAGATTCGGCGCTTCGATGTAGCCGAACTCGAAAACCTCCACGGTTGTTTGGCGACCGATGATGGACAAGTTGGCCATCAGCCCCTCGATCCCGGCAACGATAGGCGCCCCGCCGACTTCCGGCATCGCGCGGGGGGAGACCTGAGTTCCGCGCCCGCGCGCCCGGGCAACCAAGCCTTCGCCGGAAAGCTCATCCAACGCCCGCCGGGCGGTGATGCGGCTCACGCCGAAGCGGTCCATGAGTTCAGCCTCGCTCGGCAGAGTCTCCCCCACCTGGTAGGTTCCATTGAGGATCCTCTCGCGCAAGATCACATAAATGCGATGATAGAGCGGGATCGGGGAGCGTTCACCGGTAAAAGGAGTGTCGCACAACGGTTGCGCCGAAGCAGGCCCTGCCGGCGCGGCGCTCCTGCGTCCGTTCGTAGAAGTCATCGTTCGGCCCTCCTGCAGGCGACCGCTGCCCACGCGTCCGAAAGCGGGCCTGGATGGCGCGCGTGATCCTCGTCATGACCGATCGCCGCCCCCGACCGCAAGCCGCGATGCTTCTTAAACCACAGATGCTTTGCGGGCAGCTTACCGCAACCAGTTGAGGCGCCGGAAGGCCCCGCCAGTGGTCGGGCTCCGCGATTGCCCTGAGACGATGTCATCTACCTTGGAACGCCCTGCGAACGGACTTTACAATCTCCTAAAGATATATCTTTATGATATTTGAGCTGAAGCACAAGCCACTTGCGTCGATTGAAACTTCTTTTCGCAGCGGCGTTTCCAGCGGCGTGATGCGGATAGGACAAAGCGCCGGGTGATATCCCGGTCGATCGTAAGGGCGATTGCGCCTGTGACCGGATCCGGCGATGATTTGCGGGAGCCAAGTCTTAGATTTTCCAAACGGCGCCGCATGTGCGACGCAGCGTTACTCAGTCGGCAAGAAACGAGGGAGATCGACGGTGGAGCTTTCGAACAAGACAGCCCGCGAATTATTCGAGGACATCAAGGCGAAGCCTGTGCGTCCCCGCTTCGGCTTCGGACGCAAGCCCATCCTCATTAATATCGACCTCCAGAAAGCCTATACGAGCGTCGGCGAGTTCGTGAGCTCTTATGAGACCGACCCAAAGCAAGTCGATTACGTGAACGAGCTCGCGGATCTGGCCCGTGCCGGGGGCATCCCGGTCGTGTGGACCTATGTGGCCTACATGCAATCGGGTGAGGATTGTGGCGTCTGGGGGACGCGCACGAACACACCGGATTCACTCCAGAACATCAAGGTGGGGTCCCGCCGCGCGGAATTCGACGACCGGCTCAAAATCGACCATGTGGGCGATATCGTCATCAACAAGCGCATGGCGTCGGCGTTTCACGAAACCAATCTGCAGTCGTTGATGGTCTGGCATCAATCCGACACCGTCGTTCTGACCGGCGGGTCGACGTCGGGATGCGTGCGCGCCACGGTGGTGGATGCCATCTCCCGCGGCTATCGCGTCATCGTGCCGGAGGAGTGCGTTGCGGACAAGCATGAGAGTCCGCATTTCGCCAATCTATATGACATCGCCATCAAGTACGGCGACGTGGTGCCGGTTTGGGAAGTGATGGCACACTTTCGTTCCTACAAGCCTACTGCGTGAGGGCGTCAGATGTCGAATGATCCTGGCCTCTACGACTACATCCCGTATAACCGCCGCCCCAAGATTACCTGGCCCAACGGGGCGAAGATCGCGGTGTGGATTGCGCCGAACATCGAATTCTACGAATACGCGCCCCCGCCCAACCCGCAGCGCGCCCCGTGGGCGCGGCCCTTGCCTGACGTGCTTGCCTATTCTCATCGCGATTACGGCAACCGCGCTGGCTGGTGGCGGATGATGGAAGCCATGGACGAGTCGGGCTTTCGCGGTTCAGTTTCGCTCAATGTCGCCTTGTGCGAGCATCATCCGGAAATCATCGAGGCCTGTGCCAAGCGGAATTGGGAGTTTTTCTCCCATGGCATTTACAACACCCGCTATACCTATGGCATGAGCTCCGACCAGGAGCGGGCGATCATCGAGGACTCGATCGAGACCATCCGCAAATGGACCGGGCAGAAACTGTCGGGCTGGCTCGCGCCCGCCTTGTCCAACAACACCTGGACCATGGACCTGCTCGCGGAATACGGCATCGATTACACCTGCGACCTGTTCCACGATGACCAGCCCATGCCCGTGAACGTCAAGTCCGGTCGTCTTATCAGCATGCCGTACTCGCTCGAGATGAACGACGTCATCGTCTACAACAGCAATCTTTATCCGCCCCGCCATTATGGCGAAGCAATCAAACGGCAATTCGATCAGTTGCGCCAGGACGGCGAGACGTCCGGCACGGTCATGTGCATCCCGCTCCATCCCTATCTCGTCGGGCAGCCCCATCGCATCGATCCGTTCGCGGAAGCGATTCGCTACATCGCGCAGCACAATGATGTCTGGCTGACCACGGGTCGCGAGATCGCTGAGCATTTCTACGCCCATTCGTATGATCCGATGGTCGAAGCCATCGCAGCCGCGCAGGCATGAGGGAAAAACGCATATGCCTCTCGCCGACGACTATCTGAAGTACCCCGCTCGCCGCCATGGCATGGATCACGATCGCTACGAGTGGTCGCATCTGTTCGACCGTCGAAAAATTGTGTGGCCGAACGGCGCCAAGATCGCTCTCTGGGTGATGCCGGCCGTGCAATGGTTTCCGATCGACATGACGGGAAAGCCGTTTCGGGCGCCCGGTGGACTGACCATGCCGTTCCCGGATTACCGCCACTATACCAATCGAGACTATGGCAACCGTGTCGGCATTTATCGGATCCTTCAGGTGCTGAAGGATTGCGGATTGCCGGCATCGATCGCCGTCAACGGAATTCTGGCGGAGCGTTATCCTCTTCTCTTGAAGGACATCGTCGAAGCCGGTCACGAAATCGTCGCGCATGGTCTCGACATGGAGCACGTGCATCACAGTGGCCTGTCGGTCGAGCAGGAGGACGAACTCGTCTCGCGGACGCTGTCGCTCTTACGAAACGCCTCCGGCCAGGCAGTGACCGGCTGGCTATCGCCAGGTCGCGCGCAATCCTACGCGACGCCGGACATTCTGGCACAGAACGGCGTCACATATGCATGCGACTGGGCCAATGACGATCTGCCTTATGAAATGAGAACGTCGTCGACGCCGATTTTCGCCATGCCTCACGCCTTCGAGACGGACGATCGCACGGTCATGATGGACTTTCACCACACCGGGGATTCCTGGGCACAGCAGGTCAAGGACCGATTCGACGTCCTCTATCGCGAGGCCGATCGTTACGGCGGTCGCGTCATGAGCATTCCGCTCCATGCCTGGGTTACCGGTGTACCTTACCGGGTCGGATACCTGCGTGAGGTGCTCGACTACATCATCGGGCATGACTCTGTTTGGGCTGCGACGGGCACGGATATCCTCACGGTTTTTCGCGAGCAGGCCCGAGGGTAAAACGCWGAATTGAAAGGCGCTTTCGATGGCGATTGAAACGACCACAGGAAATCGGTCTTCGTCCAAGGCGATGTTCGACAAGATCTGGGACCGTCATGTGATCGTTGCGCGCGATGAGGGGCCGTCTCTGATCTATATCGATCGCGATATTATCCACGAGGGCTCCTTTCATGCCTTCGCCGATATGAAACGTCGTGACCTCAAGGTACGCAGGCCGCGCCAGATGTTCGGAACGCCGGACCATTATGTGCCGACCTCCGGACGGACCATCGCGGACGCGGCGACACCAGAGATCGCCCGGATGATCAGCCAGTTCGACGAAAACATGCACTGGGGCGGCATCCGCAATTTCGGATTGCGCGATCCGCGCCAGGGAATCGTCCATGTGATCGGGCCCGAACAGGGAATCACGCTGCCGGGCTTGACCATCGTGTGCAGCGACAGCCACACGTCGACCCACGGTGCGCTCGGCGCCATCGCATTCGGCATAGGGCAGTCGGAGAACGCGCACGTGATGGCAACGCAGACTTTGTGGCAGGCGCGTCCCAAGACGATGCGCATCACCATCAACGGCAAGCTCGCCGTCGGAGTTCATGCCAAGGATGTGATCCTTGCCATCATCGGGAAGATCGGCGCGGGTGGCGCTGGCGGCCATGCCATCGAATATGCGGGGCCGGTAATCCGCGCCATGTCGATCGAGCAGCGCCTGACGATCTGCAATATGTCCATCGAGGCGGCTGCTCGCTGTGGCATGGTCGCACCCGACGACACGACATTCGAATACCTTCACGGACGTCCCTTCGCACCGGTGGAAGCAGATTGGGACGATGCGGTTCGTTATTGGCGCAAGCTTCCGAGCGAGCCGGACGCACGGTTCGACGCCGAGGTAGAACTCGACGGAGACCTGATCGAGCCCATGGTGACCTGGGGAACCAGTCCGGAAGACACTTTGCCGATCAGCGGCTACGTGCCCGACCCTACTGCTCAATCCAGTATCGCCCGAAGCGAGATGGTTACAAACGCGTTACGCTATATGGGCCTGGAGCCCGGAATGGCGCTCACCGACGTGGCGATCGATCGGGTCTTCATCGGCTCCTGCACCAACAGCCGGCTCGAGGACCTGCGCGCAGCTGCCGCTATCCTCAAAGGTCGCAAGGCAGTCGTTCCAGCAATGGTCGTGCCGGGATCCACCGGCGTCAAGCTCGCCGCGGAAGCGGAAGGGATCGACACGATCTTTCGCGAAGCTGGTTTCGAGTGGCGCGAATCCGGATGTTCCATGTGCGCCGCTATGAACGGCGACTTCGTGAAGCCGCAGGAACGTTGCGCTTCTACGTCCAATCGCAACTTTGTCGGCCGGCAGGGTCCGAACGCGCGCACGCATCTAATGAGTCCTGCCATGGCGGCCGCAGCCGCCATTACCGGCAGGCTCACCGATGTGCGCCGGTTGATGAGCTAGAGGAGTCCCATGATGCAGGCCTTCATCAAGGAAACCGCCCTGGCTGCACCGATCCTCGGGCGCAATATGGATACCGATCAGATCATACCGGCCCGCTTTCTGAAAATGGACCGGACTGCGGGCTATGGCCCGTATCTGTTCCATGACCTTCGCTTCACCCAGGATGGCGCGGAGCGGGATGATTTCATCCTCAACCAGGAGCCTTTTCGGCAGTCGCGGATCTTGGTGACGGACGACAATTTCGGCTGTGGTTCGTCGCGGGAAGGTGCCGTCTACGCATTGCACGATTACGGCATCAAGGCGCTGATCGGGCCTAGCTTCGGTGACATCTTCTACAACAACTCGCTGAAGAATGGTCTCATTCCCGTGAAGTTGCCGGAGGATGTCGTGGCGAAGCTGCGGCAAGATCTCCTCGACGGCGAGGCCCGGGGTATTACCATCGATCTGGGAGCGGAACTCGTGACGCTCCCGGACGGAACCGAGCATGCGCTCGTGATCGACCCTTTCTGGCGCGAATGCATCATGAAGGGCGTGGACGAAGTCGAACTGACGCTCAGCTATATGCCTGAGATCAAGACGTTCGAAGATCGGTATCTCGCAGAGATGAGGTGGATCGACAGGTGAGGACAGCTCACCGAATTCTGGCCGCCATGTGACGGCGGCTCAACTTGAAGCAAGACCTTTCAGTTCAGGGAAAGCCATAAAATGTCAAACAACGGTTCGAAGCCTTTCACCATCAATCGCCGCGGGATTCTGAAAGCCGGGGCCGCCACGGCCTTTGCTGGAACCATCGCCATGCCGACGATCCTGCGCGCCCAGACACCGACCGTGAAGGTCGGTGTTCTCGAGCCGCTGACCGGCAACCTCGCGTATAACGGCACGCAGGCCCGTGCCGGTGCGCAATTCGCCATCGATGCCATCAACGCAGCCGGCGGCATCAAGAGCATGGGTGGAGCAAAGCTCGAGGCGGTCGTCGTCGACGCCCAGTCTCGTCCGGATGTAGCTGCTGCTGCCGTCGATCAGCTCGCTCAGGCTGGCGTTGCGGCGTTCATCGGCTGTCAGGCAAGTGCGCTGGGTCTCGCGAGTTCGCAGGCCGCCGCCCGCTACAACCTCGCCCAAGTTTTCGATGTGGGCACGGCCGAACAGGTGGTCGAGCGCGGCTTGAAGAACGTCTTCCGGTTCACCCCCGGTGTGAACAAGTGCACCGCGACGGCACTCGAGAACCTCAAGACGCTGAACCAGAATGCTGGCAACCCGGTGAAGACGGCGGCGATCGTCTACGAGGATGGGCCGTTCGGCTCCAACATGGCGAAGCTTCTCAACGAGAAGCTGCCACAGGTCGGCATTCAGGTCGTCGAGAGCATCGGACACCCGACGCCGCAGCGCGATTTCACCAATATCGTGCTGCGCATCAAGGCTGCGAAGCCCGACATGATCATTCCGTCGAACTACATCAACGAGTACACGCTCTTCGCCATGGCGCTGCGCCAGCAGCGCGTCGAAACAAAGGCGATCTACTCGATCCTGGGCGGTGCTGCCTCGAACATCAAGTTCGTGCGCGAGCACAATGATGCGGCGCAGTACGTGATGGATTGCAACCATTGGTATGATCCGCGCAAACCGGAATCGCAGGCTCTTGCCAAGACCACAGCCGCGGCGAAGCTCGATCTGACCTACGACATCATGGTCGCGTATGCGTGCATCCAGCTCATTGCCGACTCGCTGGAACGTTCCGCATCGGCTGATCGCGAGAAGATGATCGAGGCACTGGCAAGCTCCACATATAGCGGATCGATCATGCCGTATGGTCCGACGAAGTTCGTCAACGGCAACAACGAGGCGGCACAGCCGGTGAACACGCAAATCCGCGGAGACAAGATCGAGCTCGTATACCCGAAGGAATACGCAAGCGCCGAGGCCGTTTTTCCGATGCCGCCCCGCACCTGAAGACGCTTGTTTGATTCCTGCGGGCGCGTCAGCGCGCCCGCAGACTTCCGGCACAAAAGAAAGAGCCGTGTCATGTCATCGCTGATCTTGCCCGCAATTCTCGGTGGCCTGACGACCGGTGCGATCTACGCTCTGATCGCGCTCGGGCTGACCTTAATCTACGGCGTGCTGCACATCATCAACTTTGCCCATGGCAGCCTGCTGATGCTGGCGCTCTACGGGGTGTACTTTCTCCATGTGATTTTTGGCGTCGATCCATATCTCGCCATTCCCATCATCGTTCCGCTCTTCTTCCTCCTGGGTTACGGCATCCAGCGAGGCATTATCGCACCGTTCAGCGGTGGCAAGGAGCAGAACGTCTTGCTCGTGACTCTCGCTCTCGCCATTATCATCGACAATCTGGCGCTGTATTTCTGGACGTCGAACACCCGCACGGTTTCTCTCCCGTATGCTTATGAGATGGTGGAAATCGGGCCCGCCTTCATCCCTCTGCCGCGTGTCATCGCCTTCTTCGGCGCAATGGTCTGCGCCCTCATTCTCTGGCTGATCATGAGTCGCACGCGCATGGGCAAGGCCATTCGCGCGGTTGCCATCGAGAAGCGCGGCGCTGAACTCGTGGGCATCGACGTCAACAACACCTATGCGGTCTGCTTCGGCATCGGGACCGCCTGTGTGGCGGTCGCGGCCTGCCTCCTGATTCCGACCTTCTATGTGACCCCTCAAGTCGGCTACGCTTTCGTGCTGATCGCCTTCACCACGGTAGTTCTGGGAGGCATGGGCAGTTTTCTCGGCGCGCTTGTGAGCGGACTGCTGCTTGGCGTCATCGAAGCGCTGTGCGGGCTCTTTCTCGGCGAGAGCCTCGGCCAGATCGGCATCTTCCTGGCCTTCATTCTCATCCTCTTGTTTCGGCCTTCTGGCCTGTTTGGACGGCGCACTGCATGAAACACACATCCTTTGGCGAATGGCTGCTTTATGGGGCGGTTTGCGCATACCTCCTGATCATCTTCCTGCTTCCATCGGAGGCGTGGCTCGGCTTCACCATCAACGCGTTGATCGTCACGATCCTCAGCGTCGCCTGGAATCTTCTGGGCGGCTTCGGTGGACAGATGTCCTTCGGCCACGCCGCGTTGTTCGGCACCGGCGCCTATGTGACCGCGATGTTGCAGGTCCGTCTTGGGTTTAACCCGTGGATCGCCGCTTGCCTGGCGATGGTTGCCGCAACCCTCGTCGCAGGCTTCATCGGCGCCCTCTCGTTTCGCTATGGCCTGAAAGGTTCCTATTTCGCGCTCGTCACATTGGCCTTCGCGGAAGTGCTGCGCATCCTCGCCAGCTCGTTCGAGGTCACCGGCGGCGGACAAGGCATCCTCGTGCCATACAAGGTTGGTTTGGCCAATTTCCAGTTTGCCGATCGCATCACCACCTACACCCTTGTCCTTGTGATGGTGGTTGTCGCTATGCTGATTACCGTCGCGGTGCAACGCTCACGCTTCGGCGCGTACCTCATTGCCATTCGTGAGAACGAGGAGGCCGCGAAGGCGCTGGGCATCGACACGTTTCGCACAAAGGTGTTCGCCATGATGCTGTCCGGCGCGATCGGCGGCGCCGCAGGCGTTGCCTATCTCCAGACCTACCTCTTCATCGACGCGCCGATCGCTTACGGGTCGACCATGTCGATCGAGGCGCTTCTCGGACCGATCATCGGTGGCGCGGGTACGATCTGGGGTCCGCTCGTCGGGACGTTGATTCTGCACCTCATGGGTGAAAGCGCCAAGCATCTGGTGAGCGGCGCGCCCGGTCTCAACCTTGTCCTTTATGGTGTCGTGCTGCTCGTCATCCTGCGTTATCTTCCGGATGGCATCGTCGGGCTCGCCCGCCGGATCAGGCCAGCGAAGCGGCGCGCCGTAGTATCCGTGGAGGAGGCCAAGTGATGTTGAGCGTCGAAAACGTCACCAAACGCTACGGTGGGCTCGTCGCGGTCAACGATGCATCCCTCACGGTGAAGGAGGGCCGGATCGTCGCTCTCATCGGACCGAACGGTGCGGGCAAGACCACCCTGTTCGCCATGATCGGCGGCTTCGTGGAACCCGATAGTGGGCGGATCACCTTTCAAAGCGAGGACATCACCGGTCGCGCGCCGCACGCCATCTGCAGGCTCGGGTTGACGCGGACGTTCCAGATCGTCCAACCCTTCGCGGGCTTGACCGTGCTCGAGAATATCGCCGTCGGCGCGCATCTTCGCCACCGGAACCRGAAGGACGCCGTTGAGCGCGCTGCGCTGATTGCCGAAGAGGTCGGCATGGGTCGCATGCTCGATCAGTCGGCCGAGTCGCTCACGATCGCGGGACGCAAAAGGTTGGAGCTTGCGCGGGCGCTCGCTACGGAAGCCAAACTGTTGCTTCTCGACGAGGTGATGGCTGGTCTCATCCCGAGCGAGATCGTCGAAATCGTGGCGACCATCCGCAAGATCCGCGATTCCGGTGTGACGATCCTGCTCATTGAGCATGTCATGCAGGCCGTCATGAGCCTTTCTGAGGAAGCCTACGTGCTGAACCAGGGCCGTATGATCGCGCACGGCACGCCGCAGCAACTGGTTGCCGATCCGACGGTCATCGAGGCTTATCTCGGCCACGGCGCCGCAGACCGCCTGAAGAAGGAAGGCGCCCATGCTTGAGATTTCCGGCATCAAGGCTGGCTACGGGCCCGCCAATGTCCTGCAAGGGATCAGCATGTCGATCGCCGCTGGCGAGATCGTTGCGGTGCTCGGTTCGAACGGGGTCGGAAAGTCGACGCTCAACAATGTCATCAGCGGGATCATCAAGCCCCGGGAGGGCAAGATCCGGTTTGAGGATAAGGACATCGCGGGACTTGCACCGCGGAGCATCGTCGAAGCGGGGATTTCGCAGGTTCCGGAGGGACGGCGGATCTTTCCAAACCTGAGCGTCAAGGAAAATCTTGAACTCGGCGCGTTTCGTCGGGCACGCGAGCGGGTTTCGGTGAATTTCGAGCGCATGTGCGATATCTTTCCGCGTCTTCGCGAGCGGCTTTCGCAGCTGGCGGGTACGCTCTCCGGGGGCGAGCAGCAGATGCTGGCGATCGGCAGAGGCCTGATGGCGGAGCCGAAGCTGTTGATCCTCGACGAGCCATCGCTCGGGCTCTCGCCCATCATGGTGGAGGAGATGTTCAACCTCGTTCAGAAGATCAACAAGGAGGGTCTGTCGATTCTTCTCGTCGAGCAGAACGTGGTCCAGTCGCTTGGCATCGCCAGTCGCGCCTATGTGCTGGAGCAAGGACGTTTCGCCCTACAGGGAGCGGCCGCCGAGATGCTCGCCGATCCGCGTCTGCGACAGACCTATCTGGGACTTTGATATTGCGCTGGTCGAACGATCATGGCCGATTTGATTAAGGACAAACGTTATGAGAACCACCACCAAGCTCCGCCAATTGCTGGCACGCCCCGGCGCGATCATGGCGCCTGGCGTCGTCGATCCTCTTTTTGCGCGGCTCGTCGCAAAGCATAACTACGAGGCCATGTACATGACGGGTGCCGGCACGTCCGCCGCGCGTATTGGCATGCCGGATGTGGGGTTGCTCACCTTAACCGAGATGGTTGACAACGCGGCGCGTATTGCAGCCGTCAGCGACATTCCGGTGATCGCCGATGCCGATAACGGCTATGGTGGGCCGCTTAACGTGCGTCGCACAGTGCAACTCTATGAACGCGCGGGCGTGGCTGCAATCCACCTGGAGGATCAGGTGCTGCCGAAGCGTTGCGGCCATCTCGCCGGCAAACAGCTGATTTCCGCGCGGGACATGGTGGCAAAGATCAAGGCCGCGACGGATGCGCGGACGGATGAGGATTTCGTGCTTATCGCTCGCACCGATGCGCTGGCGCTTGACGGGCTGGAAGCCGCCTTCGAGCGGGCCGAGTTGTACCGCGAAGCGGGCGCCGACATCCTCTTCATCGAATCCCCCGGCATGGAGCACCTCAAGGCGATTCCCGAGCGCCTGCAATATCCGACGCTCTACAACATGGCGACGAGCGGCAAGACGCCGTTTCTCAAGAAGTCCGAGATCGAGGCGCTCGGGTTCAAGCTCATCATCTATCCGAACTGGCTGATGCTCGCCGCGATCCGTGCCGCCGATGGCGTTCTCACCACTCTGCGCGAGGAAGAAACCATCGCCAGCATTGCGCCAAATGTTCCGTCGTTCCAGGAATTTTTTGATCTTGTCGGGATGCAGGAGGTGCGCGAACTCGAAGAGCGTTATGGCGTCCCCGAGGAAGCGCGCGCGGGATACTGACGACATACCGAGTGTCGCACGAGGCCTTCCCGGTTGGAAGGCCACATCCTTATTCGTAGAATTGCGGAGACGCATCATGACAGTTCGGCCGGCCAGTGAAGGTACTTTCGAATTCAGCGTCCCCGTCGTCATCATCGGCGCCGGATCCTGCGGCCTGACGGCAGCGCTTGCCGCGCGGGATTCCGGCGCAGAGATCCTCATCCTCGAACGGGACGAAAATCCCACCGGGAGCACCTCGCTCTCCGCAGGCCTGATCCCCGCGGCCTGCACCCGGTTCCAGCGGGAGAAGGGCATCGAAGATAGCGCGGAGCTTTTTGCGGCCGACCTTGCGGCGAAAGCGAAAGGCCAGAGCGATCCGATCATCGTGAAGGCTGTGGCGGAAGCCTCCGGCGCGACGATCGATTGGCTCGCCGATCAGCACGGCGTCGAGTTGCATCTTGTTGAGGGTTTCTACTATCCGGGCCACTCTCGCTTGCGCATGCATGGGCCGAAGAACCAGACGGGGGCCGAACTCGAACAATCTCTCCTTGCTGCGGCAGAACGGGCCGGTATCGACATCATCACCGGCGCATCGGTCGAGGATCTGTTTGCGAAGGATGATGGTACCATCGTCGGCGTTGCGTTCCGCCGTCCTAATGGAGAAATCGAAACAGTCGGCTGCGATGCGCTGATCCTCGCCTGCAACGGGTTTGGCGGGAATCGCGAGATGGTCGCGAAGTTCATCCCCGAGATGGCGGAAGCGGAGTATTACGGCCACACGTCCAACACCGGCGACGCGGTGGACTGGGGAGCCGCGCTTGGGGCCGAACTCGCCGATATGGGAAGCTATCAGGGTCACGGTTCGGTCGCCTATCCGCACGGCCTGCCGTTGACATGGGCCGTCATGACCCAGGGCGGATTTCAGGTGAACTTCAATGGCGAGCGCTTCGCCAACGAGATGCGCGGCTATTCGGAGCATGCGCAGGAGGTCATCAAGCAACCCGGCCATCTGGCCTGGAACATCTATGACGAGCGCTGCGAGAAGCCAGCGCTTGGCTTCCACGATTATCGCCAGATCACCAAGCTCGGGTCGATCAAACGCGCAGGGACGATTGAAGAACTTGCAGCGGTGACCGACCTTCCCGTCGAAGCGTTGAAGCGCACGATGGAAGAGGTGAAGGATTATGCGGCAGGAGCGAAACCCGATCCCCTCGGTCGTGACTTCACGCAACAGCCACCGCTGGCAGCCCCTTATCTCGCGGCGAAGATCAATGGCGCTCTGTTCCACACGCAAGGCGGGTTGGTCATCGACACGCAGACCCGTGTTCTCAAAAAAGACGGCACGCCGTTGCCCAACGTCTTTGCGGGAGGCGGCGCGGCGCGTGGTCTCTCGGGGCCCTCGTCCTGGGGCTATATGTCCGGAAATGGGCTGCTGTCGGCAACGGTTCTTGGACGGCTGGCCGGCCTTTCGGCGGCGCGTTTTCTCGCGGCGCAGTCCTGACAGACACATAACGAGATTTGGGAGGACGAGATGAAACGGGTTCTGGTAATTGTTCCCTTTGCCATGAGCGAAGACGAGCTTGGTCGACGCAAGGATCAGCTGGAGGCCGTAAAGCTCGGAGCCGATATGGAGTTCCACTTCCGGCCGGTTCGCATCGGGCCTGCGAACTACACCAGCCAGCATGATTTCACCCTGGCGGATTTCTCGATCCTCGATGCGGGATTGGATGCGGAGAGGGATGGGTACGATGCGGTTTGCATCGACACCATGAGCGATTCCGGCATGTCGGCTTTGCGCTCCGTGCTGAACATTCCGGTGATCGGGCCGGGCCGCCATGCCATGTTGACCGCATTGATGCTTGGCGAAAAATTCTCGATTCTCGTTATGTGGGACCGCTGGAAGCCTCTTTACGCCAAAACACTTGGGGAACTGGGCCTGCGGGAAAAGTGCGCCTCAATCCGTTCCATCGGCGTGCGTCCCGACAACAAGAACCTGCTGGCCGGCAAGGAGGAGGACGTGTTTCCAAAGCTCCTCGAGGCGGCGCGACGTTGCATCGACGAGGACGGGGCGGAGGTCATCATACTCGGCTCCACCACCATGCATCAGGCGCACGCCCATCTCGCCGAGCGCCTCGATGTGCCGGTCATCAATCCAGGACCGCTGACCTATCGGCTTGCCGAGACCGCCCTGAAGCTCAACCTCACGCACAGCCGCGCGACTTATCCGGCACCGCTGGTGCCCAAGACCGACATGATTCGCGCCATCGGCGAAGCGGGCGCCGCCGCCGCAACGGGAGTTTGAGCCATGGCGAAGATTTTGGTGATCGTTCCTTTCGCTCTCGATGCCGAGGGCGTGGCCAATCGGGAGAAACAGCAGAAATACGTGCAGCTCGATGCGGACACGGAGCTAACCTATCGGCCCGTAACCGCAGGTCCCACGTCGTTCATGAGCCCCCATGATTGGACGTTGATGGATCTTGCGATCTTCGAGGCGGGGATGAGCGCGGAAAAGGACGGATACGACGCGGTCTGTATCGACACCATGAGCGATTCCGGCATGGCGCCGTTGCGGTCCGTCCTGAATATTCCGGTAATATCGCCCGGCAAGGCATCGATGCTCTACGCGCTCACACTGGGTTCGAAGTTCTCGATCCTGGCTCAGTGGGAGCCCGCCTTGCCGCGCTACAAGAAGGCGATCCGAGAATACGGCTTCGAGAAACAGTGTGCGTCGGTGCGCTCTTTCGACCAGCCACCGGACTTCTCCGCACTGCTCGACGGCAAGGAAGACAAGATCTTTCCGCGCATGCTGGCTGTCGCACAACGCTGCATTGAAGAGGATGGAGCAGACGTGATCTGCCTTGGGTCGACGACCATGCATCAGGCGGCGGAGTTTCTCGCGGGCGAGCTTCCCGTTCCGGTGATCAATCCCGGTCCGCTTACCTACAAGCTCGTTGAAACTTTTCTGGCGCTCGGCCTCAAGCAAGGTCGCGCTGCCTATCCAGAACCTGTGGCCGACAAGTCGCGTATCATTCACGCCATGATGGCGGGCGGCGCCCGTGCCGAGAAAGTTTAGGGTCCGGCCTAGTCGCCGGCATCGGGGAGGGGAGACGTCATGATCGGACAGGCTTCATCGACGCCCGCTCGTCGCCTTGGGGTCGCAGCGGCCGGAACCCGTTGGGCAAACCTTTCCGACGAGGTGAAAAGGCAGGCGCTGGACTTTATCATCGACACCTTCGCGGTGATGGCGGCCGGTGCTGCGCACACCTCGTTGCATCCTGCAGCGAGCAGGCTCAAAGGTGAGGCTGGCCCCTGCACGGTCGTCGGTTATGCGGGTGGAGCCTCGGCGAACACTGCGGCACTTCTCAACGGCGCGACCACCACGGTGCTGCAGCTCCAAGATGGCCATCGAGTTGCACGCGGCCATCCTATGAGCCATGTCCTGCCGGCGGCCCTCGCGGTTGCCGAGGAGCGGGACGCGTCGCCGGAGGCATTCTTGTCGGCAGTGGTCGCGGGCTATGAGGTTTCGGCACGGGTGGGGCGCGCGCTCGGCGGGCTGCAGGATCTTCTTCACGACACTGGAACCTTCGGCACCATCGGCGCTGCGGTCGCGACCGCGTTTCTAGTTTCGGACGCAAACGCCGATACCATCGCGGAGGCCATCGAGGGATCCGCGTCCGTCACGCTTTTCCCCTATCGCGAAACGCCGATCGCGGGCGCGACGGTCCACCACCTTTACGTGGGCCTCGGTGCATCGATCGGCATCACGGCGGGCAAGGCTGCGACGTTCGGACTCTCGTCGCTGTCGGGAACGCTGGAGAATTTCTTCGGGCCTCGGGCCGGCGCAGACTTTCGGCTTGACCAACTGTCGGCCGGGATCGACCCGGGTGGAACGTGGCAGAGCTATGAGCTGATGCAGGCCTACATGAAGGTGCACCCGACCTGCGCCCACTTGAACGGCATTAACGACGCGGTGCTGGAGCTGATCGGACGAGGCGCGATCGCCGCGGACGCGATCGAAGCCGTCGATGTTGCAAGCTATGGGATCGCTCTCGACTACAACATCGCCGAACCGGCGAACGATCTTTCGGCGCGCTTCAGCATTCCATATGCAGTAGCTATCGCACTCGTCAATGGGCCGCTCGGGCCTAAGAGCATCAACGAGGCGACGCTTGCGAAACGGGAAATCCGGGATCTCGCAGGACGTGTTCGCGTGCGGCATGATCCGGAAATGGATAAGGGCTATCCGGCAGGCCGACCGGCCCGCGTCGCCGTCACGATGAAGGATGGAACAGTTCATCGGGCCGATGCCAGCATTCCCCGTGGCGATGTGGCCAATCCCCTGACAACGGAAGAGCGCCGGGAAAAAGCCGTGGCCTTGTTCGACGCAGGCCTCGGCACCGGTAAGGCATCGGGCATTATCGCCGAGATCGAAAAATTGGCCGGGATGGGATCCCTCAAGGATCTCGGCGCAGCCCTTCGTAGCTCATTCTGACTTACCCTTCTGACAAGGTAGCGCGGATCATGGAATCGATCAGGACAGTCGCCGTCATCGGCTGCGGAACAGTAGGTGCGAGCTGGGCTGCCCTTTTTCTCGCCGGTGGCTATGCTGTGAAAGCGACCGATCCGGGGCACGATGCGGAGCGCAAATTGAAAGCCTTTAACGAGAGAGCGGCGCCTCAACTGGCGGCTCTCGGACTTGCGAAGAACGGCACCCTCACCTTCGTGGACACGCTCGAGGAAGCGGTCGCGAATGCGGATTTCGTTCAGGAAAACGCTCCCGAAAATGAGGCGTTCAAGCGCGGCCTTCTCGCCCGGATCGACGTCGCGGCCCCGCCCCACGCGATTGTCGGCATCAGCACATCGGCGCTTCTGCGCAGCAGGATCGTGGCGGATTGCAAGAATCGCAAGCGTCACATCGTGGCACATCCTTTCAACCCGCCGCACCTTCTGCCGCTGGTCGAAATCGTCGGCGAGGATGATGCGATCATCGCGCGAGCATGCGCATTCTATCGCTCGCTCAACCGCAGGCCCGTCATACTCAAAAAGGAGGTCCCGGGCCATATTGCCAACCGGCTTTCCTCCGCGCTTTATCGCGAGGCGGTCTATCTGGTAGAGCAGGGGATCGCCAGCGTCGAAGATATCGATGCGGCGATTTCCGAAGGACCGGGGCTGCGTTGGTCGATCATGGGGCCGCATATGACTTACCATCTTGGGGGCGGGGAGGGCGGCATTGCGCACTACCTCGAGCATCTGGGTCCGAGCCAGGAACGACGCTGGGCGTCGCTTGGCAGCCCAAACCTGACCGAAGATGTCAAAAGCGCCATCGTTGCAGGCATCGAGGCTGAATCGGCGGGGCGCTCGATCGCGGATCTGGAAGCGCAGCGCGATCATCTGCTGGTCGAGATCCTCCGCCTCAGGAMCGAGGCTGCATCGTGACTCCGCCGGTGATCGTCACGGCCGCTCCCAACGGCGCGCGCCGCCTCAAGAAGGACCACCTTCGGATTCCACTCACCATCGCGGAGATCGGTCGTGAGTCGGCGCGGTGCGTGGACGCGGGCGCTGCGATGATCCACGTTCATGTGAGAGGCGCGGACGGGACCCACATTCTGGACGCGGATGCCTATCGCGCCGCCACGCAGGAAATTCGCACGCAGGCTGGCTCCGGTCCCATCGTGCAGATCACCACCGAAGCGGTGGGACGATACTCACCGGCCCAGCAGATGAAGGTCGTCGACGAGGTGGGTCCAGAGGCTGTGTCGGTTGCGCTTCGCGAGTTGATCCCCGAACCGAGTACTGAGGCCGAGGCCAGCGCTTTCCTGCATCGCCTTGCTGCCTCCGACTGCCTCGTGCAGCACATTCTTTACAGTCAGGTTGACGTCCGGCGGTTTCAAAGCCTTGTTGCCGCGGGGATCATTCCGATCCACCTCGCGAGCGTGCTTTTCGTGCTGGGACGTTACACGGCCGGGCAGCAATCCGATCCAAGCGACCTACTGCCGTATCTCGGCGTGTGGAACCTGGAGATGCCATGGGCGACCTGTGCGTTCGGGCGCCGTGAAACCGCATGCGTCATCACGGCGGCTGCGTTGGGTGGACACGCGCGGGTCGGATTCGAGAATAATCTTCACCTACCCGACGGCACCGTTGCGCCGGACAATGCGGCGCTTGTGAGTTCTGTGGTCAGTGCGTCGGGAGCGATCGGAATGCGACCCGCGACTTCGGCCGAAGCCCGCTCGGTTTTTTCTGAAACCTGAAGCGCTTCGCGAAGAGGAAAGTGGCGACCGGACGTGCCGGCCGCCACTTGAGCGGAATCCTATCAGGTTGCATCGTAGGCTCCCGAACCGGAGCTCTCGGTCGGCGCGTCCTCGGAACCGACGAGGGCACAAAGGCATACGGATACCGCTTCGACTGCTTTGAGAAATATGTGGTGCTCAACACGGCGTTTCTCATCGACCCAGCCGAACAATGGCGGCGAAAGAAAGTCTTCTCTTTTCCGCGATGTACATCACGCTCGGTATCATTTTTGGCGGATTCTTTTGGTCTTATCTAGGCCAACAAGCAGATATTGAGTATATTACGGGTTTTGTGGTCGAGAAAAACTTGGCAATTGACAATATGTTCGTGATTGCTTTGATACTCACGTATTTTGGCATCCCCCAAGAGTATCAACACCGCGTCCTCTTTACCTGAATTATTGGTGTTATCGTGCTTCGCGGCATAATGATCGGCTTCGGCACAACACTCGGTTCACGATTTGACTGGATCGTGTATATTGTGCGATCTTTCTGATCGTTACCGGTGCGAAGATATTGTGGTGGGCGGGTGAGCCACCCGATCTCTTGAAAAACCCGGTATTGAGACTTCTTCAGCACCGTTTCCGGGTGAACGATAATCTGCATGGTGAGCGTTTCTTCATCCGGTTACCGGATCCGAGGACGGGAACAAAGGTTTTCTACCTCACGCCACTGTTTCTAGCGCTCATCCTCATAGAGGTCACCGACGCAATTCTTGCCGTGGATTCGATCCCGGCAACATTCGCTATAACCACAGACACCTATGTGGTTTACACCTCGGATATCTTCGCTATCCTGGCCTTAAGAGCATTTTATTTCGCACTCTCGGAAGACGGATGCGTCTGCTTTGGCGCTGGAGACGCATCACCGAGTTCAATGACGTTGGGCCGATGGGAGTGCCTTCGACCCGTCAGAACAATGACGACTCTATTTTGCCCATCTGAGCGCTTCTCTTCCGCGTAGTCCGAACACATCTGACGAGAAGCAGAGCCGGCACGGGCAGAAGCAGGTAGCAGATCGCCCCGAGCCGAAGCGTCGTATCGATGCCAAACTCGATGCTTGTCAACACGGCGACGCTTGCCGCGAGCACACCCGCCGCGCCATTGATGCCCCAAAACCAGGGGGTCGGTCTCTCGTCGATCATTGAGACCAGCCGCATGCCGGTTGGAAAACCGAAGCCCATGAGGAAGCCGGCCGGAGCGAGAACCAGAACGGCCAACCCGGCCCTCATCAGCAAGCTTGCGCTCTCCACATCGAGGAGGATCTGGGGAAGCCACGAAGGCAGGGCGACGAGATACACGCTGGTGAGCGCCGACCAGCCAATCAGCCGGGGACTGCTGTCGAGTGGGACGCGCTCGGATGCCAAGCTGCCAACGCCCGTTGAAAGGATCAGGCTGAAGAGGACGACGCTGAGGGCATAGACCGGGTGGCCCAGGAAGACGCTGATGCGCTGGAGCAGGGCGATCTCGGCCATCATGAAGCCGATCCCGATCAGTGCGAAATAGGCCGTTCCGGCGACCGTCAGCGTGGCCGCTGCTGTGGCCACTGTAGATCGAAGCGGGATGACGATCGTCGCTGCGACGAGCGCCGCCGATATGAGGATCAGCAAGGCCAGGGTCAGGGTTGCGCTCAGGTTGCCTCCGTAGACACCCGGCCTTGACGCCACCGCGAAGAGGTCCTGATCGAACAGTCGACCGAGCCGCAACTGGTTGAAGAAGAACGGGCGAGCGTCGGTCGGCGCGCTCAGGTCCAAATAGTAAGTCTCAGTGACCCGCTGGAGTGTTTTGCGATCGGGCGCCGAGACGATTCTCCCGAGCAGCGGTGAGGCAGCCTGCCCCTGTGGGTCCAACAGGATGGAAAAATCGTAAGCCGCAGCGGCCCCCCGAAGGTCGGCCAGGGTTTGATCCGACAAGGGGGAGCGCGACATCACAAGGGTCGCGACGCTGCCAGATGAGCCCATGAACAGGTGCCGCTTCGGGTCTGCCACCCCGAGATTCTGAAGCGTTGCGACCGCAAGGCTCACCATCCTGCCGGTCTCGTTGACCTCGCCCGGCGCATACCAGCGGCTTACGGTAAACACACCCTCGGGTGTCAGACGCTCAAGGAAGATACGCCAAGCCTCGACGGTGTAGAGGCCGTTCTCGGACAAGGTGAATGCGCCCGCTCCAGTCGCGGCCCAGGTATCGATAAGGCTCATCTGGATGATGTCGAACGAGCGGGTTGCGCGGGCAAACCAACTTCGTGCTTCGTCAACCTCGAAAGCAATGCCGCGCTGACGGCCGATGGCGGTATAGTTCGAATAGAGCCGGGTCAGTACATCAATGAAAATCGGGTTGATCTCAACTCCGACCACCTCTGAGAGGCCGAACAGGCGAGCGGACAACAGGTCCCGGCCGCCACCGACACCGATCACGGCACCCGTCTGAAGACCGCGGATCGCATAAGCGAGGTTGGTCACGTCGTAGCGGAGGAAGGCAACCTGATCCAGGTCGCCAGAGAATCGATAGACCGCCGTTCCGGCGCCACCATCGATGTGCATCCAGCGCTGCTCGATCTGGTACGGGGTAAACCGGGAGGATGCCCCCCAGAGCACGGGTGGCGTTTTCTGGCTTTGACCGATCGTAATGCGGGAAAACGAGTTCCATTTCTCGTAGGCAATGGTCGCCGGCTGCTCGACGTTGTCCTTGACGATGGTCGGCCGGACGCTTTCGGTGACGCTGTTAGCGGCGGCGAGGACGATCAAGCCGCCAATCACGATGATGCGGTGCCGGTAGAGCTTGGCAGCAAAGCGCCCATGAGGATTGTTCTGGCCCGCGCTGGCGAAGCACAGCCCGCCGGCCGCGCCTAGGACTGCAATCCAAAGCACCGCCGATGGCCCGCTGACAAGATTGAGCAACAACAGGGCGCCAAGGCAACCCAACGCCGCGCCGAGCAGGTCCGTGCCATAGACGACGCCGACGGGATATGGGCTCCGGGTCAGTGCCAAGCTGACCACGATGCCGGAGAAAAAGAATGGCAACGAAAGGGCGACGGCGAACTCGGCCCAGACAACGAGCGACATTAGTGATGCGGGAAGGCTCGTGACGATGGTCAGTTGTACGAGAAGCGCAACGACGGTCGCGAGGGCGAAGCCCAGCGACGCGACACTCAGATGATATGACAATAGCTCGGCTCGATAGGTCTCGGAGCGAAGGTAGACCCAGACGGCTCCAGCAGTGAGCCCGAACATTGCGATGCTGATGACAAAAAATGCGAGATGATACCAGGATGTGACGGAGATGATCCGGGTTTCGACGATCTGCAGCATCAGGGTCGCTGCAGTAATCAGACCGAGGCCCGTGTAGAATGGCAGCCGTTGCGGGACTTTCGGCAATTGCGCCTCCATGTCACGGCGCATCGAGATCCTGCCCATCAGCCGGCAAAGTCCARGGACCTGGCTCAACCAACCCATCGGCATGTCCAACGCTGAAGAACTGTCTCATAGATCGATGACGATGTCAGCTTGGCAGGGAGGCCTAGTTTCGTGCAATCAGGTGACAAGATCGAGGTTGGGGTATCGGCCTGCGATGGGAAAGGGTCCGGTGGAATGCCCGCTACTGGCGAAGGAATACCGCGAGCAGGTCATTGCCTCTCGTTTCGGCATCTCCCCGGCCGGCGTGAAGCGCCGTGCTTGCCGAACCTTCTGACAAGCTAACTTGCGCGCACGATGGCTCGTTCCTGATCGAGATCTTTACTGTCCGCCCTGCAGGGCTGTAGTTAAGATCGTGCCGCCTCCTGCCAGAGCCTTTTGACACCAAGCGATGATCACCGACGCTGCGGTTGAAGCGAGCGAGCTCTCGGATGACGTTATCCTCGATTTTGGTGATCTCAGGATCCTCGGCCACGGTCGGCTCGCGCTCCGGAGCAGGGGCTGGAATCTCGATGGGCGCCGTCAGGGCCCTGGCTGCTTTTCGAGAGGTAGAAGTCTCGAGCGCATCAAGCAAGCTATCGAGACCAGCCTTGCTCACGGTGATCTCGCGCTTCTCGGGTAACCCATGCAAGGCGAAGGCGCCGGAGCTATGGCCATTTATGTCGCTGACCTCGGGCCCGAACCAAGCCGGAGGCTTGAACCGCCGTGCCTCCTCCTCACTGGCAAAGTCCACGGTGAGGAGAGCCGTCCCACCGCCCCGCGGGTGGCTCAAGCAGACAGCCAAGATCGGCGACGTTAGCCGAGAGCTCGCCCTGTGTCCGCAACCTCGTGCTACGACTTCCATTCCATGGTCTATGCAAGGCAGAGAAACGCGTCGACGAGTCGCCTTATAAATAATGGCTTTCAGGTCCAAGCTCCTGTTCGAAATGGCCATCGGATCATGGCGGTCGAACGAGTGTGATTATTGTCAAGATTTTTGCAACGGCTCTCACGTTGAGCCAGATCCTGGTCCAGCCCGACTCTGTCAGGACATCCTTCGACGCGGCGCATGACAAAGGCGAAGTGACCCAGATACTCAGGGAGGGTTGCGCCCACATGCGGCGCGCGTTCGACATAGAGGACATCAATCTCGACGAGTTGATCGCCACCGCGATAGATGACCCGCAAGCTGTCAGCGGTGATATGAAGGTACTGCAGGGCCTCAGCTTCGCTGACTTGCATGCGGGTTATCGTGAGTTCTGCCAGAACAAACAGGTCGATTCCTCGCCCGTCAACTTGGGCCAAGTCATCGAATACTATAATTCCGCGCTGGCTAATCTTCCTGATGCGACCACGCTGAAGGGCCTCAAACTGCCGGGCGCAAGCGTCATCCTCGATCAGCAGGGCGGGCGGTTCGCGGAAGTCTATGAGCCGGATCATCGGCGCATGTGGATTACACTATCCGAGATCCCAGAGCCGGTGCAGCAGGCCTTTGTCGCGGCTGAAGACAAACGGTTTTATCAGCATAAGGGCGTCGATGAGCGCAGTGTGATACGGGCCTTCGTAGGAAACCTAGCACGCTCGGGCAGGCCAGCCGGGGGGTCCACCATCACCCAGCAAGTCGCCAAGAACTTGTTGGTAGGTAACGATGTGACCTATGACCGCAAGATGCGAGAGATGGTCGTTGCCTCGCGTATCGAACGAACTCTCAGCAAACGCGAGATTCTGGAGATTTATCTCAACTCGATTTATCTCGGGCGCTCTTCTTGGGGCATCGAAATGGCGGCTTCAAGCTATTTTGGCAAAACCGCCAGGATGCTAACCGTTACGGAGGGGGCGCTTCTCGCCGGGCTTGCGAAGGGCCCAAACTATTACAATCCGGACCGTCATGTTGATCGGGCGCAGGAGCGCGTGGCGTATGTTGTCAGCCGCATGCGCGAGGACGGCGTCCTAACCTCCGAGCAGGCTGCGCAGGCGCTGGAATCGTTGCCGCAGACCGTCGGTTTTCAACTTCACCGGCGAACTACGGGATTCCACTTTATCGATCATCTGAGCCGCGAGGCGCGGACGCTCGCCGGGATAGACAGTCTCACGACCGCCTCCTATGTCGTCCACTCCACCATTTTTCCAGCCTTGCAGCAGGGCACTGAGGCAGCGCTCCAGGAGGGGCTCGCGCGGTATGAGCTCAACGCCGGTCGGCAGCGATTTGAAGGTGCGGAAATCAACCTTGCAAAAGCGGTCGAAGGCTTCGATGCTCAATCCGATCTTGTCTCTGCTCCGACATGGCTTCGCGCTTTGGAAGCGGCACGCCTGCCGCTCTATGACGTGCAATGGTCCCCGGCAATTGTGGTGGCAAAGGGCCGAGATAGAAAGAACGGAGTGAACCTTTTCGAAGTTGGGCTCGCCGACGGTCGGATCCTGCCGCTCAGCGTGGCCGATGCCGCGGCTCGGCGCGAGCTCAAGCTCCATGACGTAGTGCGGGTGCGGATCACAACCCAGAAAGGCAAGACAGGTGTACGGGCGGAACTGCGCACGCCTCCAAAGGTCCAAGGCGCGGCTGTTGTTTTGGAGAACAGGACCGGTCGCATCCTGGCTATGGCCGGCGGCTTCTCCTATCCGCTGAGCCAGCTTAACCGTGCGACGCAGGCGCACCGGCAGCTAGGATCCGCCCTTAAGCCTCTCACATATCTCGCCGCGCTGGCGAAAGGCCTCCAACCGAACACCCTCGTCTGGGACGCTCCGATCACGCTGCCGCCAATCGGCGGCGAGGTAAATGCCCGCGCGCGGGATTACTGGACGCCCAAAAATTATGATGGAGCCGGGTCCGGCATAATGACTTTGCGGCGCGCGCTCGAGACCTCGAAAAACCGCGTCACGGCGCGACTGCTTGACGGCGGCATCGAGGCAGCGCCGGAGCAAAGTCTGAGGCGCGTCTGCGAGCTTGCTCTTGAAGCGCAGCTTTATGTTGAATGCGCACCGCACTATCCGTTCGTGCTCGGTGCGCAGCCGGTACGTCTTCTCGATCTTGCCGCCTTCTATGCCGGGATCGCTAACGAGGGGGCCCTACCCATTCCCTTTGCGATTGAGAAGATCGAGGAGCGGGGACGCGCGATTTATAGCCATCGGGCGACAACCTCTGTCCCGATTGGCTCTGCTGATCGCGCCGCGTTTTATCAGCTCCGGACGATGCTGCAGGGGGTATTGGAGCGAGGGACGGCCCGCTCTCTGCGTACGCTCGCACCCTATGTGGCGGGTAAAACAGGAACGTCAGATAACGAAAATGATGCGTGGTTCATCGGCTTTACGAACGACGTCACGGTGGCGGTCTGGGTGGGATACGACAACGCCGATGGCAAACGTCGGACCCTTGGACGTGGCCAGACCGGGGCAAAAGTTGCGGTTCCCATTTTTCAATCGATCCTTGAGTCTGCCTGGGCGTACCATGCACCGAGAGTCGTGCTGAATCCGCCTTCCCCTCAGGCGGCGCGGCAGCTTCTTGCGTTGCCTATCGATGTTGATTCGGGTGACCGCATCACGAATGGTCGCGCAGGAGCGTTCATGGAGTACTTCCGGCTGAGCCTGTTCGGACAACTGAAGGAGACGCAGTTCCAACTTGTGGGGCAGGCGGAATCGTATGCTTTGCCGCAACCCAATCCGTGGCGCGACGATGAGGAGTTCGACGGTTTCGAATACCCCAATCATGGAGAATACGGTTCAGGCCCTTACCGTTCAGGGCAGGGATGGCTGGAGGGCCCGCGCACTGATGCACCCCACCAGCCGCCTCGTGATGCGCTCAGGCGATGGTGGGAGGAGGACCTTCCCGTCCGTCCTCGACGGATCGACCCGGATTACTTCTGGGGACATGGAGGAGCCTATCGATGAAACCTCCGGTATCACTCATTCGAATCGTCGTATTGGTCATTTTCGCCGCTCCTTTCGAGGGTCCACGTGCAGAGGATTTCCGGGTCGAGGAGGTTCGGTCGGCAACGGCCGCGGTTCCAGCGCAGATGAATCCGAAAACGATCGTCTTCAGCGACCATCGCGACGGCAAGCTAACTGATCCTGGAACTGGCCTAATCCCGTTTGCGGACTGGTCGCGTGCGATGCCAGTTGGAAAGCGGCTCCTAAGCCTATTCCCAGACTATATCGAGCCGACGATTCGGGTCACTGTGAATGGGATCACGAAGCCTTACACCGAGAAGCTGCACATGTACGTGGTGGAGGCGCGCCTTCTTATCACGAAGCCGCCGGCAGGTGTCGACCTCGCGAGCTTGGCACGTCTTGACGTGCTGGAGAAGATTGATCCTGCCATCAAGCACCACCTCATTGCGGCCGACCGCGCGCGCCCCTACACGAACCCGGAAAGCGCCCATAATCGTCATCCCAATCGGCTTTGGTGCGACGAGCCGCAGAGCCTTTGCATAGAGTCGCGCTACGCGCTTGAAGGGAAGCTGCCCACCGGCATCCGGCTCGCCAACAAGCTAGAGGAGGGCGGAAAAAAAATTTCAGACTTCATCGAGTTCCAAAGCGAGCTACGGGTGTGGCCGCCACCTGAGATCGAGCAGAGCGATCTTGTCTCCCTGACCGGCCTTCGTTCTTCAGTTACCGGCGTGCTGGAGCAAACGATCTTCGACGTGAATCAAGTGATGCAATTCGGGAAGCTTATGGCGGTTCTGCAGGAGCACCCCTCGAACGCGCGCATGACCGTTGCGACGGTCTTTATGGTGCTGGCCATCGAAACTGATGTTCTCGAGCGAAAGAGGGAGTTTGAAAGCGTCCCCGTGCTGCGAAACCTGATTCCGGCACAAGTGCTTATGGGAAAAAGCTCATTCAACTCCGGGGATTCTATCAGCGCCGGACTTCCGGCGTATTCACGCAATCGAATTCGTGCGATCGCCACTCTTCTCGATCAGTGATTTCGACCGACCGGCCAACGCCGCCCCTGCTCACGATGGCGGCGCGGCTGCTGAACCTTCGGCGGGCAAAGGCTCTCGGGCCTTCTCTCCCAACAGGATGCGTAAGTCGTCGCTCAAACTGTCGAGGGGGATTTTCTTGTACTCAGAGATGGTCACACATTTGTTGTCAATGCTTGCCATTACCACGGCTGAAGCTGACGGGCGATTTTCTTCAGCCCCTCCGCGACCCGCTTCCAGATTGTCTTTCGCGACCGCGATAACGTGCCAGACGTTTCCACTTTTTGCGGCTTCCGCCAGTGTCCGGATTTTCAGCTTGGTCTCATTCAAAGTTTTGCGGCGTTCCTCGATTGATTCACCTCGCGTGAAGCCGAGATTGGGCGGAGTATCTCCGCTTTCACCATAGGGATGGACAAAGTTCAACGTCATTCTCAACCCATCTACTTTTACCTCTTTGACCGGAAGAGCCGTGGCCTCCGTTCTTCCTTGAACAAAATCTCGGACCGCAACGTCGCACCACCTGAATTCATCCTGCTCCTGCGCCATTTGATTGGGCATGGCCCGGTCCGAATTCGGTGCCGCCCGCTGTTTGCGAGTTGCACCCTCAGTCTCTGCTGTCAACGCCAATACGCTCACGAGTGCTAACGCAAGAACCTGTGTCATGCCTCCATCCTTCCAGACTTGGGAAGAACGTAGCCAAATCGGCAGGGCCAAGCGGTGCTTAGCCTGCATCGCCACTTAAATTCGCCATGTAGTACGACGTCACAATTTAACACTTTGCCGGTGAGGTAGCAATCGGGGCGAGCCGCGCTTGCGACCCGGTTTTGTTGACAACGACGTCCAGTATGGCGGTGCCCGCGACGCTCATCGCCGTCACGACAGCAACCTTCATTCCAAGGTCGCTGGAAGCTGCCCGACTAGCGGCGGGCGCCTGCTGATGGACCCCGACATCCGGCCGTTGCGCCCGCTCGGCAGCGCCCGGCTGTTGGGCGTGGCCGTGACCCCCTGGTGTGAGCCCGGGGACATCGGTGCCGCCATCCACGTGATCGAGCACGCCACGGCTGGGGATGTCGTGGTGATCGACGCAAACACTAATCTCCAGTCAGCGGTCGTGGGCGAACACTCGTGCGGCGTTGCCCGGCCGCAAGAGCCTTGCCGGTCTCATCGCGAACGGCGCGGATGATCTTCGCCATTACGCCGGGGCAGGACGGTCCCTTTCAGGTGCCAAGCCGCGCCGTGAACCGATGATCGGCTTGCTTGCGCCCGTGGAAAACCGAGAAGCGCGCTATCGTCTTCTGATGTGGCTCCTGGCCGCGAATTGGCGTCGGCCGAGTGGGCATTTCACGATTTGCCGCGAACCGTCGCAACCTTGCTACCCGAACGGTTGCTCTTGGCACAACTTGGAAATACGACATGGTCGGCTTGCTGCCGACGAGGCGACTTCAAATGCGAACTTCAAAGATCAAATTTTAACCCTTGCGGACCATTGTGTCCTGTGGGTCCCACAGGATACGGCGGTCGCATTCCGAGCGGTTTCGTTTCGGCGAACCTCGCCGGTTGTGGGCAAGCCAGCTTAACTTGAGCAACAGAGACCGTTTTGACCTGAGCGGTGGGGACAGGTCGTGTTCATTACGCCGCTATTGCAGGAGGTGGTCAACTTCTACCGTGTTCCAAACGGTGCCATGTATTTATGCCTATGGCTGTGGGAGAAGGTCAAGTATCCGTTCCAAGAGTCAGATCGGCTTATGGCACATCTTGGCAGTACCGCCCTTGTCACTTCGCCGACGGAGCGGACATTCTATGTGAACTCTCCACATTTCACTTTCACCCCATGCTGACCTTCCTTGCTCTATTAATTGATGGCCACAGGTGCCCATTCCGCAGATCGGACACGTCGTCCTCGTCGCGCGTGGGAGCACCTCGGCAGCAGAGGCGGTGATGTCGCCTGGGCTCGAGGCGCAATTTATTAAGCAAGTGGAATCACATCAAGGCGGCTCGACCGACTGTTGCCGACTTCTGACCGGACTTTCAATCAGGGTCCTAGCTTGACTCAACTCGGGCACTCGAGAGTGACGCCCGGCCTCAGTGCCTCGCCTAAAGCTAGCTTTTGAAGCAAGCCAATCCTCGGCCCGTATGGTAGATAAACGTTGGTTCGGGGTCGGTCTCCGGGAGGTGTCGATGCTAAAGCTCAAGCCACGGTTGCGTGCCGAGACCGCCAACAAAGCCGCTCAATGCAGCTCGTTACCTGCCGCCGAGCTGCAAGTCCGGCGGCTCAATACGCAGTTGGCGGCTGATTAATGGCAAAGGTCCGGTGACCGGCACCGGCCTGAACGACTCTGGTCATGTGTTCACTACAGGCGTGGTGATTCACGCGCTTAGACGTGTGTTGCCACCCGCAAGGCACACAAACCTAAGGAGCTCGACATGAACAGTACTGAGGTACGCAGCGAAGCTGTAATCGAGACCCCAGAAACACGGACGGTCGACATGAAGCTCGAGGTCGTCGTCATCCCGGTTTCGGACGTCGATCGCGCCAAGAGCTTTTACAGCAACCTCGGTTGGCGGCTCGACGCCGACTTCGACAGCGGTGACAACTTCCGCGTGATCCAGTTCACGCCGCCTGGCTCCGGGTGCTCAGTCATCTTCGGCAGAAACGTCACCGCGGCGGCCCCTGGGTCCGCCCAGGGACTGTACTTGATCGTCTCCGGCATCGAGGCCGCCCGTGACGAACTGCTCGGTCGCGGCGTCGAGGTCAGCGAGGTATTCCACGAGGCGGGAGGTGTGTACGCTGGCACGGACGAGCCCTACCTGTTTGGACGGCTCCGGGTAAGCGGTCCCGATCCCGACCACCGCAGCTACCGCTCGTTCGCCTCGTTTAGCGATCCGGACGGCAACGGCTGGCTCTTGCAGGGGGTCACCGAGCGCTTGCCCGGACGCGTGGATGCGGACGACGCGACCTTCACCTCGTCGACCGAGCTCGCGGCGGCGCTCCGCCGTGCGGAGGCCGCGCACGGCGAGYACGAGAAGCGGATCGGACGGCGAGATGAGAATTGGCCGGACTGGTATGCCGAGTACCTCGTCCGGGAGCAGACCGGCAAGCCGCTACTGTCATGAGCAGCGGCCCCGGTGGCCTACTCGTTTTGGCTTTCGGAAAGGATCGGCTTGCCGCCCTCGGAGAACGCTGCAGTGATCCTCGGCGCGGCACTTATCGTGGAGCCCGTATCATGAACCAGTTCTTCGACGCCATCGTTATCGGTGCCGGACAGGCGGGGCCACCGCTGGCGGGGCGGCTGACCGCTGCGGGAATGAAGGTCGCACTCATCGAGCGCAAGCTGTTTGGCGGCACCTGTGTCAACACCGGCTGCATGCCGACAAAGACGCTGGTCGCCAGCGCCTACGCGGCCCATCTGGCCCGCCGAAGCACCGAGTATGGGATCGCCATCGACAGTTCGGTCAAGGTCGACATGAACCGGGTGAAAGCCCGGGCTGATAACGTCTCGGCGAATGCTCGCACGAACATTGAAACGTGGCTGCGTGGTATGGACGGCCTGACAGTCATCGAAGGGCACGCCCGGTTCAAAGGCCCGGATGTCGTCCAGGTGGGCGAGAGCCTGCTGAAGGCTCCTCGCATCTTCATCAATGTCGGCGGCCGCGCAAGCGTCCCCGACATGCCGGGCGTTGGCACAGTCGACTATCTTACCAACACCTCGATCCTCAAGCTCGATTCCACTCCACGGCACCTAGTCGTGGTCGGCGGAAGTTATATCGGGCTTGAGTTCGCCCAGATGTATCGGCGCTTCGGCGCGGAGGTCACGGTGGTCGAGATGGCGCCGCGGCTGATTGCCCGTGAGGACGAGGACGTGTCCGAGGCGGTCCGGGAGATCCTCACCAATGAGGGGATCACGGTGCGCACCAGCGCCACCTGCATTGGGTTCACGCCTCACGCGGACGGTGTGGCGGCCAGTGTCGACTGCACGTCCGGGGCGCCAGTCGTGGTCGGTTCGCATGTGCTGCTGGCGGTGGGGCGCCGGCCCAACACGGACGATCTTGACCTCGACAAGGCCGGTATCGCGGTCAATGCACGGGGCTACATTGAGGTGGACGACATGCTGACCACCAATGTCCCCGGCATTTGGGCTCTGGGCGACTGCAACGGCCGCGGAGCCTTCACCCACACCGCCTACAACGACTACGAGATCGTCGCCGCCAATCTTCTTGACGGTGCCAGCCGCCGGGTCAGCGAGCGTGTGCCCGGCTACGCGCTCTACATCGATCCACCGCTGGGACGCGCCGGCATGACCGAGACCGAGGCGCTCAAGTCAAGCCGGAAGGTGCTGGTCTCCAAGCGCCCGATGTCGCGGGTCGGACGAGCGATCGAGCGCGGCGAGACCAAGGGCTTCATCAAGATCGTCGCCGATGCGGACACGAAGCAGATCCTCGGCGCTGCCGTTCTCGGCGTAACCGGCGACGAGGTCATCCACGGCATTCTCAACATGATGAATGTCGGAGCAGCCTATCCGACGCTGCAATGGGCGGTGCCAATCCACCCCACCGTCTCGGAACTGATCCCGACCGTTCTCGGCGAACTGAAGCCACTAAGCGCCTGATCGTGCGGACGAGCGGCGGCCTACGGCGTTGAACTCATCGCGCTCCATGGCGACGGTGACGGTCTCCGGGCGATATTCTTCAATGCCTTGCCCGATTGGCAAGGGTTGATCGGATGGGGGGAATGCGTGGATCAGACCGCGCACCGCCATCAAAGTGGCTTGAAAACTGGACTTATCCGTGAGGCAGGTCTGCGAATTTGCAACGTCGCGCACATCGAAAAAGCTCCAACAGCCTCCTTGTAGACACCTCATGGCACGAACCATCCGCTTTCGGTTCTTATAGGTGTACCTCGTTCAGGTTGCCTGAGGCTACCGCGTCCGGTCATCCGTTCAAGCGCGCCTCAGGGTGCTATGTGAACGAGGATCCGTTGACCTCGGCCCCTCAGCTGGATCTCACGAGATTGCTCGAAACGCGCCGTCCCTCCGGTCGGCCAGCTGCCTCAACGCAGAAATCCGATGTGACGATTGAGCCGCCGATCTCGCGAGTCATCTCCTCAAGCCGACTCGCCACGTTGACGACATCTCCAACGACGGTGAATTCAATGCGTTGCTTGCCGCCGAGATTACCAACAGTCACCGGGCCGCAATGGATGCCAATCGATACGCTCAATGGGGTAGCCCCTCGGTCAGACCTTTTCCGGTTCCAGCGATTGATTTCGTCTTGCAAGTCAAACGCGCACTGGAGCGCGCGGGCTGGAGCATCGGAGCGCAAGTCGATCGAGCCAAACGTCGCCATGAAGCCGTCTCCGAGATACTTGTCGAGCGTCCCTTCGTTCGTAAAAACGACGGCGGAACATCGCTCCTGGAAGCTTCGCAGCAAGGCAAAGGTCCGTTCTGGGGAAAGCGTCTCCGTCAGCTTCGTAAAGCCGACGATGTCCGCAAACAAGACCGCCACCGTTCGGGTTGTTGGGTTCCCGAAGCCGGTCTTGACGCGAACCGTGAGTGCCTCTGCAACATCAGGCGAGACATAGCGCGCGAGGTCTACTCGAAGCGTCTCAGCCTCGACCTGATTCAGAAGGGTGCGACGGCTACGCCAGACAGACAATCCTATAAGTACAGTGAACAGAAACGTCGCAACAAGCTGCGTATGCCAAGGGGTTAGGGCAACAAGAGTCGGCTCGAACGAGATGCGCATTATATCGCTCGATGTTTGGACACTGTCGGCAGCAACATCTTTGAAACGTATGGTGTCTGACCGCGAATAGATCGCAAAAACACCTATCGACCAGATGCCCATGATCGATAAACCCGTCCACATCACCCTTCTCGGGGAGTAAGTTATCGCGGCCTCGGCAAGGAGAAGAAGAACGTAGAGGAACTCCTGACCACGAAGCCGGGTTTGGACCGGCCAGTCGGTGCCGAGACCGAGCGGAGGAGGAATGAGAATTGCCGCCGATACCAGCGCGACATCCATTATGATAAAGCCAAGCTTGATAGTTTCGCCGTGCGGATGATGTCGTAACCGATACGGCACGTAGCCAAGAACGAAGAACGCAAGGGCGTAGGCGCCATAGTAGACGTCCCGCGGCCACGGGACGATCCAGAGCAGCCACAATGAGACCACGACAAGAGCCGTCAGGCGGGCGTAGAACGCAAACCTAAGTCCCTCGAGTTCCGCCTGCCGAATGCTCGCTTGGAGATGATCCCCGATGGGCGTCGGGGATAAGAAAGATCTGAGCGATCGCATTGTGCGAACACAAAAAGTGCGAAGCCAATTCTTCACGTAATGCTTCCTATGCATACCAACGGGTMCTCCCGTTGGACTGAAGGATCAACCTGCTCCGTTTAGATCGCGTCCATCAGCCCCCGTGCACAATCACAGCAAGATCCAATTCCAGCAGGTCTTCTGGAGAGTTCGAGATCGGGTGCTCCGAGATGCTCGTTTCAGGGGATCGACAATGGTTGGGTCAACCTCCGACGTTGATCGCTTAGTGATTCTCCCAGAACCGGACGGCGTCCGCGACCCACCCTTCGGCGCTAGTGCCGATACCGAGTCCGAAGCCATGACCCAGGGCCTTGTACGTCCGGTAGTTCACCGCCGTGCCAGCCTTGCGCAGCGCCGCGATCCGCCGTTCCATCGCGCACGGAGGTGCAATCCCATCCTGCTCACCGACGGCCACGAAGGTCGGAGGGTCATCGGACGAATGGTCTGAGTGGGCCGTGTAGGCCATCACGACGGCGGACGGCTTCGGGAGGTCCTCGCCCCCGAAGCGCGCGACGCCGTGCGAGCCAATCGACGCCGCCATCCTTGCTCCCGCGGAACTGCCCCACAGGGAATAGCCCTGGGTTGCGACTCCAAGGGTGTCGGCATTCTCGAAGATGTAGGAGATTGCCGCTGCCAGGTCTTGGGTGGTGACCGTTTGGCCTTGACCCGCCCGGTACTTCAGAACGAAGGCATTGAACCCCTTGTTGCTGATCTCGGCCGCATACGGAAAGCCCTCGTGGACAGAGCCGACATACGAGAACCCGCCCCCGGGCGAAATCACCGCATACGGTGCTCCCGGGGAACCGCGGAAGTATTACCCGGATCGGAACGTCTATCTGCGCGCCCTGGCGGAGGCAATGCGGGAGGAATACCGCACGATCATCGAAGCCGGGCTCGACCTGCAGTTGGACTGCCCCGATCTCGCGCTGAGCCGGCACATGCTCTTTCCCGATCTGACCGACGAGGAGTTCCTGCAGATCGCGGCAACCCATGTCGAAGCGCTGGAGCAGGCGCTCGACGGTCTGCCACGCGAGCGCGTTCGCCTGCACATCTGCTGGGGCAATTACGAGGGTCCGCATGTCTGCGACATCGACATGGCGAAGGTCTTCCCCCTCCTAATGCGAGTGCCGGCGCGCTACATCCTCTTCGAGACGGCCAATCCCCGGCACGGCCACGAATGGACCGTATTCCGGAATCGGGCGGATGAGATTCCCGACGACAAGAGACTCATTCCAGGCGCTATCGACAGCACGACAAACTTCGTAGAACACCCGGAGCTGGTGGCGCGACGGCTCGACCGGTTCACGTCCATCCTTGGAAAGGAGCGGGTCATCGCCGGCTCGGATTGCGGGTTCGGCACCTTTGCCGGCTTCGGAGCGGTCGATCCGGAGATAGCTTGGGCTAAGCTCGCGGCGCTCAAGGAGGGGGCACGCCGAGTCGGATGATCCCGCTGTTGCTAATTCCGGGCATGATGTGCGACGCGCGGATGTGGGGCGAGGTTGCATCCACGTTTGCAGAGCGGCCGGTCCATCACGCCCTTCCGGTCGAGGGATCCACGACCACCGCGATGGCCTCGGCTATCCTGCACGACGCGCCACCGCGCTTTGCCTTGGCAGGCCTGTCAATGGGCGGCATCGTTGCCATGGAAATGCTGCAGCAGGTGCCGGAGCGGATCGAGCGGCTCGCGCTCCTCGATACCAACCCGCGCGCCGAGGCCGACCATGTCAAACGGCGGCGGGCAGCGCAGATCGAGCGCGTGAAGTCCGGCGATCTTGCAGGTGTCCTGCGCGATGAGATGAAGCTGCATTACCTCTCGCCGCGAGCCAGCGATCCTTCCATCCTCGCGCTGTGCATGCAAATGGCGCTCGACCTCGGACCGGAAATCTTCATCCGCCAGTCCCTAGCCCTTCGAGACCGGCCCGACCGCCAGGGCGCGCTGGCCCGGTTCCACCGGCCGGCACTCGTCTTGACGGGCGAGGGCGACCGCCTATGCCCCCTCGACCGGCACGAGTTCATGCACGCGTTGATGCCACAATCGCGGTTGGTGATCGTCCCAGACGCAGGACATCTGCCGACATTAGAGAGACCCACCCCAACAATCGCGACCCTGCGCCGCTGGCTGGAGGAATGATGAACCCGACCCTCCTCAAACTCCTGCGGGGCTGCGACACCCCGACCATATGCAACGCCATTGGGATTGCTCAGGGCAAACGCGGGTTTGACGCCTTTACCCGCGGGACGATGATTGCGAGCGCACCGGCCGAGCCGCCGATGGTCGGATACGCAGTCACGGCCCAGTTGAGGGCTCGTGCGCCCTCGATGGCCCCACCGGAGGCCGTGCGCGCGAAACGTATGGCTTATTACCGGGCCATGTATGAGGCGTCCAAGCCATCCATCGCAGTCGTGGAAGATCTCGATTTTCCCGACTGCATAGGAGCCTATTGGGGTGAGGTAAACACGACGATCCACAAGGCCTTCGGCTTGTCGGGCGCGCTCACCAACGGGGTCGTGCGCGATCTCGGGGATTTGCCGGAAGGCTTTCCCGTCGTTTTGGGCAGCATCGGGCCGAGCCACGGCTTCGTGCATGTGGTGAGCGTGGGGGATCCCGTCACCATTTTCGGATTGAGGATTGCTACAGGTGACCTCGTCCATGCCGACCGTCACGGCGCCGTGGTTATCCCGCCAGAGGTTGTTCCGGATATTGAGGCGGCCATCGGAAAGCTGAGGGGGTCGGAGTACGTTATCCTAGCGCCGATTGGCGGGACTGGAGAGCTTCGGTGAGTTCGAAGAGGCATGGCGACGGTTCGAAGCCTCGCGGGTCTGAACGGCTGGACAGACGAGCGCCAAGGTTTCTTCGCGATCTAGGAGCCATGAGCCTGCGCAGCCGGAGCCCCCATCCATTTCCATGCATTCAACTGGCGCTCGGCCTCGGCCAAGGACGTCGGGGTGCTCTCCTGGAAGAGCTCGAACATGCGAATTTGAACGGGCGGGCAATCAGGAGCTCGGATCAGACCGGCACCGCCCGCCCGATGGTTGCCGGTCAGGGGAAGGGTCACGCATGCACCAAGAGCTTGCGGCATGGCATTTGCCATCATTGGCTTTATTCGCCGGCACATGACGAAGAAGCCAGACCATGGACGTGCCGCTAGCAGCGGTTCAGATCGTATCGCGAGCAGCCTGGCGATATCACCTCCGTCAAAAGGTGCGGATGGATTGCCTCGACGGTTGGCACGGCTCAATTGCCGAGTCGGTCTAGCGGCGACGTTCGAGCGCATCGTCTAGAAAGGAGTGCTCTGTGGGGAGACTAATATGTGGCAGCAAGGCGCGCAAAGTCGGCGCAACATTTCGGACCATGCCGAAGTCCATGAGATGAAGCCGCCCCAGATGAGGGTCGATCCGTGGCTGCTTTCCAGTCTTAAGTGGCCAAGATCTGCTCGCGGCACGCCGCATTTTCTGGCGCTATTCCGCCCGAGCGGTGAGCTTGTGCCGGCAGAGCACATCGGCTCTCGATGTCCAACAGGAGCTTTCCTGTAACTCGCCAGCCTTAACAAGCGTCTTGCGAATGCTGACAACGTCTTGCGTCAGCTCGTGCAATCTTATTTGCCACTCCGAACCGTCGGGAGCACACCAATCCAGCCCCGACCCCAATAGGAGGCTATGGATAGAAGCTGATGAGGTTCGCACTGATTGCGCACTCTTGGAGTCGTCGCCCTCGTGACCGCATCCGCAGCATCTGCTCAAGAAGGTAGGGTTACTCCAGGGTCTACGGGGTTTGTGCAAGTCTCAGACATGCGCGACGCGCAGTCTGCGTCGGCCGGGTTCCGATCAGACTGGACGCCGCCTCGCGCTGGCGGGGGGATATTGGAAGGCAATTCCGACGTGTTAAAGACCGCTCGCCCCTGGAATCTCCCTAACTCTGCAGGCCCTGTTGTGGTTATAGCGTGCCGCGCATACAATTTATAGCTAAAGGAGCCAGACTCTTGACGAACAAAATCAGCCGATACAACGGGGGCCGTAATGACGAGGTCGCCGCTCTAATCCTTTCGATTCAAAATGGTGAGGCTGAGCTCAACCTTTCAGTAGCCGAACAACCAGACCTCCAGGATGTCTCTGCGTCATACGGCGAGGGGAGATTCTGGATAGCAGAATACGAGGGAAGGTTGGTTGGCAGCATCGGGCTGCTCCCATACGGCGAGCGCGCCGCCTTAAAAAAGTTTTTTGTGGCTGCTGAGCATCGAGGGCCTAACGGACCTGCGCGGCGTCTATTCGAACTGCTTCTGCAGACTGCCCTTGACCGGGGATACAAGGACATTTTTCTCGATACACCATCAGTGGCGACGCGGTCTCATGCATTTTACCTGCGTGTAGGCTTCGAGCGATGCGAGCGACAGGACTTGCCGGCGGGCTACGATTTCCCCGATCGGCTGAGTCTCGTCTTTCGTCGCAGGCTCTGAGAGTGAGCGGTACGAGCTCTGACAAGCGGCGAATTCCATTACAGACATTGTGCGGCCGTGCGACATCGCCGCCGCCCCGCCACCTCCTCCGCGACGTTCTGCCCGCTAATGTGGCAGAGTCAAAGTGTAGTGCCGCAGTCTCGTGCCCAATCGCAACGGTTCACTGGCTTCATCGAGAAGTGGCGAGCGAGCCCATCGCGCTCTAAAATGAAAAGGGTCTCTGGGGCTTGCCTTCCGACCGCCTCCCAAGCGTCATCAGTCACGCATGCTCCAGGCAAATAACAGCCCGACCAGAGGAAGATCCGGGTCAGGGCTGGCTTGAGAAGCCGGGCAATACGCAACGCGCCCGCGGTCAAGAATGCGTGGGTGGGAGGGGTTAAAGATCCTCATTTATTCGCGTGGCTCACAAGTAGTAAAGGTCGAGAAACCCATTATCATGAAGATCAGGGGCCAAAGTACATTGCTGACGGCTCGGAGGGCCTCCTCGTCCCGTAGCGGGGTCCCCCTCGATCAGTTTGAGAACGGTGGATTACGACCGGAGACTAACCCGCGGATCGGCTTCGTACGGATCCCACCCGACGCAGCGTTCCTGGTTCGTTGTTGCCGGGCGGCCTGAGTGGTAGAGTGACAGCGAGTTCAGGCAAAATAGCGTTACAACACTCCAAGCGTCATGACTTTAGTGTCGAGCGCTGCAGTAGCTGCGATGAGCATTCTATGGAGAGAACAGCCGTAACGGTCCCAGAGGACGATTTTTTCGTCCTCTCGAGCTTGCCGCCAAGTCGGGCGCAGAAGCAGCTCGCACTTGCTTTTGTGCTTGGCCTGCTGGCCGTCTACGTGTTGATCTCTGTTGGTCCGCTCTCGAGGATCCATCTAAGCCGGATCGACGCCTTCGTCCCGGCCTATGCGACAGCGATGTTCGTGAACGATTCGATCACCGCAATCCTTCTGTACACTCAGTTCTCCATCTTGCGCTCACGTGCCACGCTCCTGATTGCTAGCGGATATCTCTTTACAGCGCTCATGCTGATCCCGTTTGTCCTCGCGTTTCCAGGTCTGTTCACGCCACAGGGCGGCCTGGTGGGCGGCATGCAGAGTACGTCATGGATCTATTTTTTCCAGCACGCTGGCTTTCCCCTATTCGTCATAGGCTATGCCCTCTCAAAGGGCTCGAACCCCAGCAAACGATTTTGGCAGGGTACCGTGCGGGCGGAGATTACCCTCAGTGTCGCCCTGACCGCAGCTGTGGTCTTGTTAGCGTCATTTTTTTTTATAGCGGGCGAAGCGATATTGCTACCCGTGACCCTGGATTCCACGCGTCTTAGCCCGGTGTGGCCCTATGTGGGCGCGCCCGTCGCGTTGCTAAGTATCGCCGCGATGGTCGTGCTCTGGATCCGGCAGCACTCAATGCTCGACCTTTGGTTGATGGTCGTGATGCTCTTATTCACGATTGAGATGCCTTTAAGCTATTACCCCAATCCGGCTCGCTTCAGCCTTGGCTGGTATACCGTCCGCATCTTAGGAGTGGTGTCCAGCGGACTCGTTCTTATGGTTCTGCTTCACGAGATAACGACCCTTTATACGCGGCTTCTCGGAGCGGTCCGTGGCCAGCGTCACGAGCGCGAGGCGCGACTGGTAACAGGCGACGCAGTCGCAGCCACGGTTGCGCATGAAGTCAAACAACCTCTATCTGGGATGATAACGAGCGCCGATGCCGGCCTGCGCTTTCTCAATCGCTCGATTCCCGATCTGGTGGGAGCAAAGGAGTCATTCCAGCAGATTATCGCCGGTGGTCATCGCGCGGCAGCGGTGATCGACGCCATTAGAACGATCTTCAAGAAAGAAGACCGCAAGCGAGCTCCACTCGATCTCAATAGCCTTATCGAGGAAACACTCGCACTGGTGCGAGAGGGTCTGACGAAACACCGGATAATGCTCGAAGCCGAGCTGGATGAACGCCTGCCGCGGGTAACAGGCGATCGAACCCAGCTACAGCAGTTGCTTGTAAACCTGATCACGAACGCCATCGATTCCATGGCTGCGGTCGGCGGGGCGCGGGTGCTATCCGTGAAGTCCAAGTTCCATGACGATGGCCACTTAACAGTTTCGATTGCGGACACTGGAACAGGAATTTTGTCGCAAGACGTGGATCGAATATTCAACCCGCTCTTCACGACAAAGCCGGACGGCATGGGGATGGGCCTGTCGATCTGCAGATCGATCGTCGAAGCCCACGATGGGCGATTGTGGGCGGCCCCGAACACGCCCCAGGGTTCCGTATTTCATTTTAGCGCAATCCGCCATGTCTCCCCATGACGAGAATCCGTCTGCGACCAAAGTCGCACCGAACAGTTTGCAGCCGACGACGGAGGTTGAGCCTGCTGTCTATGTGATAGATGACGACGTCGGAATCCGCGAATCGCTCGGCCTGTTATTCCGCTCGGTCGGTTTGCGCGCTGAACTATTCCGTTCGGCGAACGAGCTCATGCAAAGCAAGCTGCCTCCGATTCCGAGCTGCCTGGTTCTCGATGTTCGCTTACCCGGGTTGAGCGGCTTCGAGCTACATGCCGAGTTGACCAAAGCCAATGTCCATATTCCCATCATTTTCATCACTGCATACGGAGATATCCCCATGTCCGTACGGGCTATGAAAGCGGGCGCCGTCGACTTCATCACCAAGCCGTTTCGCGACCAGGATATGTTGGATGCCGTCACCGCCGCGATAACCCGCGACCGGGCCAGGCTTGATGCCGAACGGGCACGGTTCTACTTGCAGGGTCTGTTCGACAGCCTGTCGTCGCGCGAACAGGAGGTGATGGCGTTCGTCGCTACCGGACTAATGAACAAACAGATCGCGGCTCACCTCGGCCTCAGCGAGATTACGGTTAAGATTCATCGCGGCCACGCGATGAAGAAGATGCATGCGCAATCGCTCGCAGACCTAGTCAAAATGGCCGAAGCACTCGATATCGGCCGGGAAACGTCCTCATAGCCTCATATCTATGTATGACTTTCCGCCGCAGCCGAATAGTACCATTGTCGCTGCGCATTGATGGACCAATCTCTTGCCAGACACCCCCGTTATTTCGATCGTCGACGATGACGAATCCATTCGAAGCGGGACTACGAGTCTTGTACGGTCGCTTGGGTTTGTCGTCCACGCTTTCCCATCAGCACGCGCGTTCTTGCATTCGAAACACCTAGCTGAAACCTCGTGTCTGATTTCAGATATCCAGATGCCGGAGATAAGTGGAATAGAGTTGCACGATATCTTGCGCACGCGTGGACATCACACGCCCGTCATTTTCATTACAGCCTTTCCCGATGAGAAGGCGCACGCTCAAACGTTGGTTCGAGGCGCCATCTGCATTTTGAGCAAGCCATTTGACGGCGACACGCTGTCTCGATGCCTCGACCTTGCCTTGAAAATCAACGCCGGTAAGAACGACTATCGCGTCGCCGATCGTTAGGCGCGATGAGGCCCAGCACCCTGCAGAGCCCGATCGTTGAAGCGCATCGGTTCGACCCAAGGACGGTCTAGCCTGTAAGCTCCCACAAACCTAGGTATGACCTGCCATAAACGAACGAACGGTCACGAACAACCTACGTCCGATTGAGCACGCACCRGAGTGAGAGCACAACAAAGTAGCCAACCACTCCTACGGCATTGCCTAACGATGGAGACTGATCATGTCCGTGGAATCACCGGTGCCAAATCGGCGCGACTTTCTTGCCACATCCGCTACCGCATTGATTGCCACTTCGGCAGGCGCAGCCGCGTTTAACTTCACTTCGTCTTCGCCCGCGGCCGCGGCCGCGGGCGAAGCAAGCTCAATCCGCCCCTTCACCGTCAGCTTCCGGCAGGAGGAGATCGACGAGCTTCGCCGGCGCATCGCCGCCACGCGCTGGCCCGAGAGCGAGTTGGTGTCCGAAGCGGCTTCCAGGCGGACCTCGGCGACGTTGTCGGCAGGCGACACGCAAGGGGTGCAACTCGCCACGATGCAGAAACTCATCCAGTACTGGGGAACCAAATACGATTGGAACAAGTGCGAGGCGCATCTGAAGTCGCTGCCGCATTTCATCACCGAGATCGACGGTCTCGACATCCACTTCATCCACGTGAAAGCCAAGCATCAGGGTGCGTTGCCGGTCATCATCACGCACGGTTGGCCCGGGTCAGTCATCGAGCTGCTGAAAGTCATCGATCCGCTTACCAATCCCACGGCACATGACGGAACCGAAGCCGATGCATTCGACGTGGTGATCCCGTCGATGCCGGGCTACGGGTTTTCCGGCAAGCCGACTGAGCCCGGTTGGGATCCGATCCGCATCGCGAAGGCGTGGAACGTGTTGATGAAGCGCCTCGGCTACGACCGGTACGTCGCGCAGGGCGGCGACTGGGGGGCTCTCATCACCGAACAGATGGCTTTGATGGCGCTTCCCGAGCTAATCGCCATCCACACCAATATGCCAGCGACCATTCCGCCCGAGATTGTGAAGGCGCTTGCCGCCGGAAATCCCCCTCCCGCGGATCTAGGGCCCGATGAAAAGCGAGCCTACGAGCAAGTCGCCTTCTTCTACAAGTTCGGCCTGGGCTACGCCAACGAGATGGCGCTTCGCCCGCAGACACTCTACGGGCTCGTCGATTCACCTGCGGGCCTGGCGTCTTGGATTCTCGATCACGACGCGGACAGTTATGCACTGATCGCCCGCTCCATCGATGGAGAGCCGGAGGGCCTTACCCGCGACGACGTCCTCGACAACATCACGCTCTATTGGCTGACTAACACGGCCATCTCGTCGGCACGTCTCTACTGGGAACACCGGCAAACGGCGAAGGCCGGGTTCTTCGACGCCAAAGGCATCACCATTCCGGTCGCTGTCAGCGCGAATCCCAGCGAAATCTACACGGCGCCGAAGAGTTGGACCGAACGCGCGTTCCCGAAGCTTCTCCATTACAGCCGCCCGCCCAAGGGCTGCCACTTCGCGGCATGGGAACAACCGAGGTACTTCACTGACGATGTCCGTGCATCTTTCAAGACCTTGCGGAAGGCGTGAAGTTTAGAGCCGTCATGGCGCGCCGAACGTGCGCGTCACCCTGCGCCTAGGGATTAACCGGTAGCGCATCTCCAACAGGAGAGAATGCAATGAACCCCTCATCCAGACGCTCACGGCACTCGCGGCTTGCACCGTGTTCGCCACGGGTTCATTCGCCCAAAGCGCAGTAGTGCCCATAGACAATGAGCCCGCGCCCAAGCTGATCGTGGAGCCGCCGCTTCCGGGTCCGCTGGCCGGGGGCGTGGCGTTCATCCCGTACCGGGTGGAGAACTTGCGAATTCTGCCTGTCGGCGGGCCGGCAGCGCGCAACGTGTCTCCGCGGGTCGGTCACCTGCACCTCACCGTCGACGACCTGCCCTGGGCGTGGGCGGATTACGGTCAGAGCGACACCATCATCCTGGTGGGCATGCCGCGCGGTGAGCACAAGGTCCTGATCGAGGTGGTGGACGCCGAGGGTAACGTCTTCACCAAGCAAACGGTCACCTTTCATTCGCCGGGCAAGGAGATTAAGCCATGAAACTTCGCAAGTTGGCGACCATGCTGGCATACGGGCTTTGCATCGTTTTCTTCGTGGCCAACGGCAATGCTGCCGAAGACCGCTCGATCCGGCCCTTCAAAGCTCAGGTGCCGCAAGCGGCGCTCGAGGACCTTCGCCAGCGCATCGCGCAAACACGGTGGCCGGATCGCGAGACGGTCGATGACCAGTCGCAGGGTATACAGCTGGCGAAACTCAAACCACTCGTCGAATACTGGGGCACCGGCTACGACTGGCGGAAGGCCGAGGCCAAACTCAACGCCCTCCCTCAATTCCTGACGACGATCGACGGCGTGGATATTCACTTCATACACGTCCGCTCGGAGCATCCCAATGCTTTGCCGCTAATCATGACGCATGGCTGGCCCGGGTCGGTGTTCGAACTGCTCAAGACCGTCGGCCCCCTGACGGATCCCACAGCTTATGGTGGACGAGCGGAGGACGCGTTTGATCTCGTTCTGCCTTCGATGCCGGGATATGGGTTCTCCGGCAAACCGACAGAGACGGGTTGGGGGCCCGATCGCATCGCGCAAACCTGGGCGGAGCTGATGAAACGCCTTGGTTACACAAGCTACGTCGCACAGGGTGGCGACTGGGGCTCCCCAGTCTCCGGCGCGATGGCGCGCCAGGCGCCGAAAGGTCTGCTCGGCATTCATATTAACTTGCCGGCGGCGGTGCCGCCCGAGATTGCCGCGGTGCTCGCCGCCGGCGGGCCRGCGCCAACGGGACTCACGGATAAGGAACGAGCAGCGTTTGACGCGCTTAGCGCTGCAGCCAAGATGGGAAACAGATCTTACGCTACAATGATGGGCACCCGGCCGCAGACGATCGGCTACGCCATCAATGACTCTCCCACAGGCCTCGCGGCGTGGATGCTCGGACATCCGGGCTTCTCACGCTGGACGTACGACAACAGCGATCCCGAAAAGTCCCCGGACGAGGTGCTAGACGACATTACTCAGTACTGGCTGAGCAATAGCGCGACCTCAGCTGGGCGGCTGTACTGGGAGTACGGTGGACGCAGCGTTGTTTTCGCGGCCGTGGAGCGGACCCTCGAGATTGCGCTGCCGGTGGCCATCACGGTCTTTCCGGAGGAAACTTATCGGGCCCCAGAGACGTGGGCCCGGCGCGCCTATCCAAACCTAATTTACTTTCATGAGGTCGACAAAGGCGGTCATTTCGCCGCCTGGGAACAGCCGGAACAGTTTTCTGCCGAGTTGCGTGCGGCGTTCCGACCGCTCCGATAAGATTTCTGAAGCGCGTACCTTGCCCAGCTCGGACGCGTTCAACTCTCAACAGGTTAAGACCTAAGGAGTTCGAAATGAGCAGCACGACCCTGACGCATGGCCAAAAGCCGATCGAAACTGCCGGAACGCGGACGCTCGACATGAAGCTCGAGGTCGTAGTTATCCCAGTTTCGGACGTAGCACGCTCCAAGCAGTTTTACGAAGGCCTGGGCTGGAGGCTCGACGGCGACTTCGTCGTCGGCGACATGTTCCGGGCGATGCAATTCACCCCTCCGGGCTCGCCGGCCTCAATCCATTTCGGCACCGGCATTACGCCGGCCGCGCCCGGCTCGGCAAGCGGTCTTTTCCTCGTCGTCTCGGACATTGACGCCGCGCGCGCCGAACTCATTGGCCACGGCGTAGAGGTGAGCGAAGTGTTCCACCGCGACGGTCCGGGCAAACCAGTGGTCAGCGGCAGGCATCCGGAGCGGCAGAGCTATTCCTCTTACGCAACCTTCAAAGATCCAGACGGCAACGAGTGGCTGCTGCAGGAGGTCACCGCCCGGCTCCCTGGCCGGGTCGATTCCAATAACACGGACTATACTTCGGTAGCGGAGCTTGCGGCCGCAATGTCGCGCGCTTCGGTAGCCCACGGCGAGCACGAGAAGCGCAACGGCAACCAGCGCGACGAAAACTGGGCCTACTGGTACGCGGAGTACATGGTGGCGGAGCGGGTCGGCAAACCGCTGCCGCTTTGACAAGTTGGGCGCGCGGGTTGTGTCCACTCCTGTCCGCGCGCGAATTTCAATCAGACCCAGAGGCGTCATGATGAAAGCGAAAAGTCTGTTGGTAGCCGCAGTACTCGCGACGGCAATCGGGGCTTCGGCTGCAGGTTTTCTAGGAGATACGAATATGACGCGGCCCATTACCTCCAAACAGACAGAGCTTCCGCTCCTTCGTGGGCTTTCCGCGACCGCTGTTGTGGGTCAATCCAAGCTTGCTTCTATCGAGAGTGCGGACGAGTGGATTAATTCACCGCCTCTGACGGCATCGGCTTTGCGCGGCAAGGTTGTCCTTATCGACTTCTGGACCTATACCTGCATCAACTGGCTGCGCACGCTGCCCTACGTGCGAGCGTTGGAGAAGAAGTACCGCGATCAAGGTCTGGTGGTGATCGGAGTGCATTCACCGGAATTCTCGTTTGAGAAAGACCTGAACAACGTACGTCGCGCCGCGAAGGATTTGACGGTCGATTTTCCGATCGCGGTAGACAACGGCCATCTTATATGGCGTGCCTTTAACAACCAGTATTGGCCGGCGCTCTACTTCATCGATTCACAAGGACATGTTCGGCATCATCATTTTGGCGAAGGGTCGTACGAACAATCGGAAAAGATCATCCAGGAATTGCTTGCCGAGGCTGGAGCCGGCGGATTCGACAGTAGGCCAGTGTCGGTAGATGCCCGCGGCATCGAAGTGGCGGCCGACTGGGACAGCCTCAGATCTCCCGAAAATTACCTCGGGTACGATCGCACCCAGACCTTTGCGGCTGGGGGGAAACCGGTCTTGGACGAGCCGCGCATCTACGAAGTGCCTTCTCGATTGGGCCTGAACGAGTGGGGGCTGTCTGGCAGTTGGACGGTGAGTAAGGAAACCGCCAAACTGAACAAGCCCAATGGTCGCATCGCGTATCGTTTTCATGCCCGCGATCTTCATCTCGTCATGGGGCCGACAGGGACGGGAACATCCGCGAGATTTCGGGTGCTGATCGACGGAAAGCCGCCAGGCGCAGCTCACGGAATTGACATTGACGAGAACGGCGAAGGCGTAGTGACCGAGCAGCGCCTGTACCAACTGATCCGCCAACCGAAACCCATCGTCGATCGCCGGTTTGAGATCGAGTTCCTCGACTCGGGCGTCGAGGCTTTTGCATTCACGTTCGGCTGATCGCCGCCCAACGACCGAGGTTCCCAAATGAATTCGCTCAATATACCGGATGTGGTCGATCAAGATCGCCGTTGGTTCTTTGGGGCAGCCGCGATGGCTGTCGCTACCACTCAGCTCGGTTTGATTGGCCCGGCACAAGCGCAACAGACGGCTCAAGAGACCGGGGCCTCCTTCGGAACTTTGGAGCAGATCGATGCCGGCGTGTTGAGCGTCGGCTATGCCGATATGGGACCTGCCGGCGGCCCCCCGGTCATCCTGCTGCACGGTTGGCCATACGACATCCACACCTATGTTGATGTCGCGCCGCTGCTTGCGTCGAAGGGATWCCGCGTGATCGTCCCGTATTTGCGCGGCTATGGCACGACGCGCTTCCTTTCAACTGCGGTACGAAACGGCCAGCAGGCTGCGATCGCGCTCGACATTATCGCCTTCATGGACGCTCTCAAAATCGACAAGGCAACCATCGGCGGGTGTGACTGGGGCGCTCGAACAGCCTGCATTATCGCGGCGCTGTGGCCGGAGCGCTGTAATGCTCTGGTTTCGGTAAGCGGTTACCTCATCGGTAGCCAGGAGGCGAACAGGATGCCGCTGCCGCCGAAGGCGGAGCAGCAATGGTGGTACCAGTACTATTTCACAACCGATCGCGGCCATTCGGGCTACGAGAATTACACGCGCGATTTCGCGAAACTCATCTGGCAGCTCGCATCGCCTAGATGGACCTTCGCCGACGCGACCTTCGACCGTAGCGCTGTGGCCTTCGACAATCCGGATCATGTCGCGATCGTGATACACAACTATCGCTGGAGGCTCGGCTTGGCTGAAGGCGAGCAGAAGTATGACGATCTCGAACAGCGGCTTGCCGAGTTTCCCGTCATCACCGTGCCAACCATCACGCTTGAGGGTGATGCCAACGGCGCGCCACATCCGCATCCGAGCGCCTACGCTAGGAAATTCTCCGGCAAATATGAGCACCGTACGATCGACGGCGGCATTGGTCACAATTTGCCGCAGGAAGCTCCGCAAGCCTTCGCTAAAGCTATAGTCGAAGCCAACGGTAATTGATCAACCCATAGGCGGGCCGCTGGTAATGGACAAGAAGATGAGAACTACTTCCAACCTATGCGGACTTTCAACGGCTTTGGGCCGATTTGAGCTAGCACGCCAGAGAGGACGAATATGATCATCCAAGACTCCGTACTGTTCATAACGGGTGCAAATCGTGGGCTGGGTTTGGCCTTCGCCGAGCAAGCCCTCCAACGCGGCGCAAGGAAGATCTATGCCGGTGTGCGCAAACCCACTGATGAGACCAGGCTGGGCATGATACAAGTCGGACTGGATGTAACCGATCACTCCTCAATAGCCGAAGCCGCGAACCAATGCGGCGATACGACCTTGCTAATCAACAACGCTGGCATTGCCCGCCTGACCAGCAGCACCCTTGATCCTAGAATGATCGAGGGAGCGCGGGAGATACTCGAGACAAACTATTTCGGAACCATTGCCGTCAGCCAGGCATTCGCGCCGATCCTTGCCAGGAATGGCGGCGGAGCGATCATCAATGTGTTGTCCGACGCGACCTGGTATGCTCGGCCTATGCTTGCCGCATATTCGGCGTCGAAGTCCGCGGTTTGGAGCTTCACAAACGCCTTGCGCATAGAGCTCCGCGACCAGAAGACTGCAGTGCTCGGCCTGCATGTGAGCTTCATGGATACCGACATGACCCATGGATTTGACATGAAGAAGATCAGTCCGCAGCAGGCTGCGGAAGCGGCATTAATCGGTCTTGAGGCTGACAAGGAAGAGGTGCTCGCTGATGATTTCACCAAAGAGGTTAAGCGAAGCCTCTCTGGAGGAAAGCCGATCTACCTCGATCCGCCACCACTCGGCTGAATAGCATAGCTCGATTCGTTTCCAGTCGTCTCGGTCGCTCTGTCCTTAGAATCGCTTTAGCTGAAAGTCGACTTTCGTTGCGAGTCTTTGCGCCGTCATCGACTCCCATCTCGACGCCGACCGTTTCGGTCGTCGCCAAAAATTTGGAATTTTGCAAGCAGATGTTAGGCACGATTCGTGCCACCCGGTGTAGCATCAGCTCAATCAAGCTCGGGTCGCGTTTCCAAGGACTGGGACAGCCAATGTCAACCGATACCACAACGTGCACCGCCGATGCCCTCGAGACTGATATGGTCGGGTCTGTCGTACCCAAGCAAGTTAGAGCAGCTGCATGATCGAGACCGAGAGACCGTTTGTATTCGAGGGCCTCTGCTCGTGGCTTGTCGCAGCCGCACTCGGGGCATTGGCCGGTATGCTTTATTCGTTGATCTTCGACGCGGACATCTTGACGGCTTCGGCCATTCGAGGAGCCTTCATCGGTGCGCCGATTCTCCTATATGAGCAAAGTTTCTTACTTCCTCTCTGGCGCAACCGCCTCCGGGGGTCGGCTACCCCCATTTACGCGATTTTCACTCTCATAACTTACACGGCCATGGTCGTAATTGGGAACGCTGCCGCCGGCACAGTACTGTATCACGCCTTTGGATATATGAGCAGCGCTCGTAACGCGATGATGATGTCACAGTCCGGCTTAATTTATTCGCTCGGCGTCTCGACGTTAATCGTCTTCGTGTTTCGTGTGCGCGATTTGGTAGGTCCCGTTGTATTCGCCAACACTCTGATTGGCCGCTACCATCGCCCTATCAAAGAGGAACGCATCTTCCTCTTCCTCGACGTCTCCGGGTCGACGCGCTTTGCAGACCAGTACGGCGACCTAGCCGCTCAGACTTATCTCGGACAAATCTTCAACGCATTGGCGTTGCCTGTACGCCGCTCGCGCGGCTCCATCGATGACTACATCGGCGACATGGCACTGGTTACATGGACCATTAAACGCGGAGCTCGCAGTGCGGCATGCTTGCGGTGCGTCTTTGACTTCGCGGCGACGATTGCCGATAGCGCCGCCACGTGGGAGGCTCGCTTTGGACAAGTACCCGAATTTCGGGCAGTCCTACATTGCGGCACGGTCGTGACAGCGGAGGTCGGGTTTGAGCGACACAAAATCGCATACTTCGGCGATGTCGTGAACACAACCGCGCGGCTTGAGGCCCTTTCCAAGGCACTGGGCGTTACCGTACTCGTATCGGCTGATCTTCTCGCTTGCATTGGTAACCTGCCCGACGATTTCACTGCCGAGGATCTTGGCTTCCATACCATCCGAGGTCGCACCGAGCCACTTTCGGTCGCATCAATTCGGCAAAAGTAGAGCGGCTTATTGGCTAGATGTGCCAGAACAAGACGACGCGATTGTTGCCGCCGGCAGCCCGGTCGAGGCCGGCTATGTCTATTTGCCGCGCAAGGAGGAGTGGCTTTGCGCCTACCTGTCCAAGCTTCTGGCGTGCGGCGATGGGTTGGGCCAGTTAGTCGTCGGCTCCCATCTCGAGCCGATGATCCTGTCTGTCTCATCGCTCGGCGGTCAGCATCAGGATCGGCGTTGACTTGTGCTTGTCCGCTCAGAGCTCCCGGCAGAGCACAAGCCCATGATCATCGGTACCATCACATCAAGGGCGATCAGGTCGACCCGGTCAGCTTCGAGAAATGACCGCATTTGCCGTCCGTCGGCATCGACAGTCACGTGCAGGCCATTCTTTGTCAGGTCGCCGGAAACAAGTTCACGGATCACTCGGTCGTCATCAACCATCAGGATGTCGTCGGCATGCTCCATACCCATCACCCTCAGAATGGACCCACCTCCATTTAGCAGTTCAGCATGTGATATAAACTCACCTGCCTTGGGAGATTTGCATTGATCTGTACTAGACCTGACGACATACACGTCGCGACCTTGTCAGTTCTCTCCCTCAGCCGGCTCTAATCGGCCGATGAGCGGCCCCGGTGGCCCGCGGGAGCTCGAGCACGGGGAGTTCCGCGTCAGCGGAGGACCTTGAGGAGCTCCTGGGCGGCCGCGGTCGACGAGGCGGGATTCTGGCCGGTGATCAGGCGACCGTCGACAGTGACAAAGCTTTTCCAGTCGCCGCCCTTCTCATAGCGTCCCCCGAGCCGCTTCAGCTCGTCCTCGACGAGGAACGGCACGACATCGGTGAGCTGGACGGCCTCCTCCTCGGAGTTGGTGAAACCAGTGACGCGTTTACCTTTGACGATCGATTGGCCTTCATGGGTCACGCGGTGCAGGACGGCGGGGGCGTGGCATACGGCAGCAACGGGCTTGCCGGCGTTATAGATCGCCTCGATTAGGGCGATCGAAATCGGATCGTCGGCGAGGTCCCACATCGGGCCGTGTCCGCCCGGATAGAATACAGTGTCGTAGTCGTTGGCCCTGACGTCACTCAGCTTGACGGTGTTTGCGAGGACCTCCTGCGCTGCCGGATCGTTCTTGAGCCGCTCCATGGCCTCGGTCTGGTTGCCCGGCTCATCGCTCTTGGGGTCGATCGGCGGCTGGCCCCCCTTGGGCGAGGCAACCGTAATTTCGGCGCCGGCCTCCTTAAAGACAAAGTAGGGCGCGGCGAATTCCTCAAGCCAGAACCCAGTCGGCTTGCCGGTGTTGCCAAGCTGATCATGCGAGGTCAGCACCATCAGAATCTTCATTTGCGTACTCCTGTCCCCACTATCTGACAAGGCTGTGCTTCAACGGTCCCAATCCGGCGAATAACCTCTCAAAGCCATCGCACAGTTCCTTAAATGCTCCGCTTGGAGGTCTCGGGCCAAGCGGGCAAGTCATGGTAACACGGACGATCTTAAACTGTTCGGCCGATCCCCTAAAGGCCTAAGGACCGGCATTCACCGTTCCTCTCAGCGGAAGAATGGAGCGATCTCATCTATAGGCAGAGATCCATATTTGAGCCTCCAACGGTCGCAGCCTTCAGTACCGATGCAAGCTCATGATCGCCTGCCTGGCAAATTCCTCCTAGGGCGAGGTTCCGCGAACACGGCGCTCGCGCGATTGTTTCTCCTTTGCGTAAGGTCGCGGCCCAGCGTCAGGAATTCTGTGACTTGGCAAACGCCATAAAATTGCTTTTGTCGTCAGCAGATCGGAACAGGAGGTTATCATGACGCGCAATGTTCGGACGATCGCAAAATGCACCGGAACACATCCGTTCTTGGTTTGCATCTTTAAGGCCTTGATTGTGGCTGCGATGAACGTCTCGTTGATCGTCAGTCTGCCGAGCAGACTGGAGGTTGCTCATCCCTAAAGAAAACTCCGGGGTGGCGGCACTGTAAGTAAATCTCGCCCGCGGCGTTCGAAGCCATTCTTGGAAATCTTTCTTCGGTTTCGCAACCGCAGCCAGGGACGTACACATGATAGCGGAGCGTTGCGATAGACCCCAGAGAAAGGGCACGCTGGGATCATCGAAATGAGGCGCAATTTTCCCCATTGGCTTGCTTCGGCCTTTGCAAGTGGGGGTGGTGTCCAATGTCAGGAAGAATGCTGAAGGGCGTATTGATATTCTCAGCGAAATCGATGCCCATTTCCTTTTTGATTTAGATATCTTTGGCTCTCATACATGTGTTGGGGCATGTCGAACGCGAGTCACCACTGGAGGGCGGGTGCGCTTCAGTTCGCCCTAGGCGCCCGAACTCGCTAAATTGCTGCCGTCCATTGCCAACCATAGAAGACGTCCCTTCGGTTGTCCTGCTCGCAGTGAGAGCTTTCACTGCATCGTCGTCTTCAGGAACGGAAGATTAGCGAAGGCTGCAGTCGGCCTGCTGGGATTTATGGGAGTTGGATTTTTTGCAGTCCTGACGTACCGGAGACACGGGAGTGTCAGGCAACCTTGCATTAGGCAAGGTGAAGCGGAAGTAATTCAAAGACAAAGACATCATCCGCTTGCTGAATCGACGAGTGGGCAAAATAAGAAGCAGGAGCGGTGTTTCAACCGAACAGACCTTTTCGAAAAATCTCTAGATAATTTGGATCTGCACTTGACTGTGCGACGAGACGTATCTACCTCGGTGTTGTCTTTAACCGGGACCTTATCTCCGGCAGGCATTCACTTTCAACGGGTGGCAGATCTTCCTTAACAGGCGTCGTCTCCGACTTCGCGGGCTACGATTTCTGCTACCTGTGAGAGGGGTCTCCTCAAATTGAGGAAGCCTGCGCTATGTCCACGCCTGTCATCCGCTTACGCACCCGTCCTGTCACAACCGCTCCCGATGCATTGTCATCGGTTGCGACCATGACCTCGTGTCCTGCATCGCTCGAGCTCAAGGTCGCCTACCGCCCGACGGCGTCACTCAAGGCCTCGGCCCGCAATGCGCGCACCCATTCGGCCAAACAGATCCACAAGATCGCTGCGAGCGTGCAAAAGTTCGGCTTCAACTCGCCCGTCCTGATCGACGGGGAAGGCGAGGTGGTGGCGGGCCACGGCCGGTTAGCCGCGTCCAAAGAGCTCGGGATGGCGGAGGTGCCGACGATCTGTCTCGATCACATGAACGAGGCCGATCTGCGCACCTACCGCATTGCCGACAACCACTGGCGACACTTGCCGGCTGGGACGAGGAGATCCTCAAGATCGAGTTCGCCTAGTTGTCGGAGATTGAGATCGAGCTGCCGGAGATCACCGGCTTCGACACTCCGCAGATCGATTTTATCCTCAATGAGGCAACGCCGGCGCCGGACAAGCCGAGCCCGCTCGACGAAATCCCCGTGGTCGACCGGAGCATTCCATCGGTATCCCGGCTTGGCGATCTTTGGTGTCCGGGCGACCATCGCATCATCTGCGGCGACGCCCGCTCGGTCGAGGTCTATCGGCCGCTGCTTGGCGAGGAGCAAGCCCAGATGACCTTCACCGATCCGCCTTACAACGTGCCCATCGCCAACCATGTCTGCGGCCTTGGTCGGGTCCAGCATCGCGAATTCGCCATGGCCTCGGGCGAAATGACGGACGCCCAGTTCGGCGCGTTCCTGGGCGAAGTCCTGACCCGCATCCATGCGGTCATGGCCGACGGCGCGCTGATCTATGCCTGCATGGACTGGCGCGGTCTCAACCTGCTCCTCAACGCCGGAACACCGATCTTCGACGAATTGAAGAACATCATCTGCTGGACCAAGACCAATGGCGGCATGGGCTCGCTCTACCGGTCCGCGCACGAGCTGATCGTATTGTGGAAGAAAGGCAAGGCACCGCACATCAACAATGTCGAACTGGGCAAGCATGGGCGGTATCGGACCAATTCCTGGGTCTATGCCGGGGTGAACACCTTCCGCTCCGGGCGGATGGAAGAGCTCTCGGCTCATCGGACGGTCAAACCCTGCGCCATGGTAATGGATGCGATCAAGGATTGCTCGAAACCGCGCGGCATCATCCTCGATGCCTTTGGCGGCAGCGGCACGACCCTGATCGCGGCGGAGAAGACCAAGCGGCGGGGTTATCTCGTCGCACTCGATCCGGCCTATGTCGACGTGACGATCAGGCGCTGGGAGAAGCTGACTGGAAAGTCGGCTATTCATGCCCAGATGGGCCTGAGTTTTGCCGAGATGGAGGTCGCGCAACAGCGCCGTCTCCGAGGCAGCCTCTGGCGCATGGGAGGCCGATCATGTCGCGTAAAAGAGGCAGGAGCGATCAACCTGGCTATGAGGTCGGCTACGGCAAGCCGCCCTCCCATACGCGGTTCCAGGCGGGCCGCAGCGGCAATCCCAAGAGACGTCCGAAGAAAGACACCTCGCAGGAGAACGCGCTGCAGTGCGTTCTCGCACAACCGATCCCCGTCATGGTCGACGGCCGGCGAAGCTCATCCCGGCAAGCGAAGCCCTCCTCCAGAAACTTCTCCAGATGRCGCTCGCGGGCAACATCCGGGCGCTCAACATACTCACCAGATTTGTGGCGACTCAGGAGGGGCCCCGGGAGACAACGTTGGTGGAAGACGCAGAGATGAGTCCGGATGATGAGGATGTGATCGCACGCTACCTCCAGCGACGGGGCGGGGGCCAGGAGCATCCTGACCGAGCCGGCAACACCGGAGGAAGCGATGAGTGACCGGGCAGCCTTCCTGCAGTCAATCCTGCGCACGGACCTGGCGGGTTTTATCGAAACGTGCTTTGCCACCCTCGAGCCCGGTACGCCATACCGCGACAACTGGCACATGCACGCGATCGCCTATCAGCTGATGCGGGTCCGCAATGGCGAGTGCAAACGCCTGATCATCAACGTGCCGCCGCGATCGTGCAAATCGATCGCGGTGACCATCGGTTTTACCGCCTGGCTGATGGGCCATGATCCGCGCAAACGCATCATGGCGATCTCCTATGCCAACGATCTCGCGCGCAAGCACGCGATCGACTTCCGGACGATCGTCGGGAGCGCCTGGTACAAGGCGCTGTTCCCCGGCTTCGAGGCAACCAGCGTGCGCGAGACCGAGCTGACGACAAGCCGGCATGGCTATCGCTTCGCCGGTTCGATTGGCGGCTCGGTGCTCGGGCGGGGTGCCGACCTCATCGTCATCGACGATCCGATCAAGGGCCTGGCGGCGGCGCTGTCGCAGGCGGAGCGACGGCGCGTCGCCGAGTTCTACGACAGCACGCTGTACTCGCGCCTCAGCGACAAGGTGAACGGGGCCATCGTGATCGTCATGCAGCGGCTGCATCAGGACGATCTCGTCGGCCATGTGCTGGACAAAGAGGACTGGGAGGTTCTGTCGATCCCGGCCATCGCCCCGGACGATAGCCACATCCGGGTCGGTTCGGCGAAGGACGCCGTGATCCACCGGCGCGCCGGCGATGTGCTGCATCCCGAACGGGAACCGGCGGAATGGCTCGAGGCAGCACGACGCAATCTCGGCAGCCTGAACTTCTCGGCCCAATATCAGCAGAATCCGCTGCCCGCCGAGGGCAACGTGATCAGGCGCGAGTGGCTCAAGACCTACGATCACCTGCCCGTTGCCTTTGATCTTAAAATCGTCTCGTGGGACACCGCCTCGACGCTGGGGAAGGCGTCGGACTGGTCGGTCGGAATGGTCTGGGGTGCGGTCGGCCAGGAATACTACCTGATTGACGTGGTGCGGGATCGCCTCGAGAGCCCGGACCTCAGGCGCCGGATCCTGGCGCTGTCGCGCGACTATCGGGCCGACGCGACCTGATCGAGGATACCGAACTCGGGCGGGCGATGTCGCAGGATCTGCGGCGCACCGGCGACCTTTACCCGCTCCTGCAACGCTCGAAATTCGATAAGACCGCGCGGCTGCTGGCGCAGGCAGCGCGGTTCGAGGCCGGGCAGGTCTATCTGCCGCGCGAGGCGGAGTGGCTTGGTGCCTACCTGTCCGAGCTTCTGGCGTTTCCTGCGGGCCGCCACGACGACCAGGTCGATGCCACGAGCCAGGCGTTGAAATATCTGACGGCGCGCTCGCCGACGGTTCCCGAGCGCCCGCAAAGCATCAGGAGACCGCAAAGCATTGTTCGCCCGCCCCGCGCTGCGCGATGACGGGATCCCGACGCCAACCAACCCCCCCCCGCCCGTGTCGGTCGGCACGGGCGGGTTTTTAGCGAATGGTGCAGATTGTCATGTCGGGACAAAACAGCCGCCGACAAAGCATTTTTGTGAGCCCGCAGACGCTCGACTTCCCATCCACGGCAAGCATTCATGGGGACAGGGCAGGCTGGCGATCTGGCCACGACAGGGCGAACAGGAGTGCTGAAGAAAAACTGACTGGACGGAAGAGCACGCGGATTCCGCGACCGAGATACCACCCCGCCGCGCTCGATCGTGAAGGCGGGGTTGACGGCGTGGCGGCGCTGATGCCGCCACCACCCAAAAAGGCACCTCCGATGGCAACCACCCTTAAACTCAGCGATTCCCAGTTCGTACTGCTCTCGTCGGCCGCGCAGCGAGATGACGGACTCCTTGTACGGCCCAAATATCTCCGGCGCGAGGCGCTCGAGAAACTGACCAGGGCCGGTTTGATCGAACCGGTCATCGTCACGACAAATGACCCGGTCTGGCATGAGGACGACGAAATGGTTCGACATGGTTACCGCATCACGCCGGCGCGGTTATGTGCGATCGGAATCGAGCCGGAGGTCGCGCCCGGCACGCCAGTATTGGACGACGCCGTCCTTCCAGCGGACGGCGACCCTTGCGACTCGAATGTCCGCAAAAAAATCCGCACCACCCTGAAGGTGGGCTCGAAGCGCGCCCTGGTCATATCACTGCTGCTACAGGACCAGGGCGCCTCGCTGGCCGATCTCATGCAGGCCACCGGCGGGCTGGCGCATACGACGCGGGCCGCCCTCTCGGGACTCCGCAAGACGGGGATGGTGCTCGAGCGCATCCAGGCGGCCGGCGAGCCGTCGCGCTATCGCGTGACCGCGAGTCCTTGGTCGGAACTGCCTGCCGCGGTGATCGCGAACCCGAAGGCGCCAGTCATCGGCGCGGGAGCTTGATCATGGTCATCGAACGCCACGCTCGCGTCAGGCGACGTCGCCATGCTGCACGTCAACCAAGCGGACCGCATCAATCCCTTGCACGGCCACCTTTATGCTCCCGATCAGGCCATGCGGTTGGGGATCGACATCATGCGCCGGTGCTTTATGGCGCAGGGTTATCGGGAGAACTGATCAACTCCTGACCGACGTAGAGCGACGGAGGCGAGGTCGGTGGACTTCGTCTCCGCAGCAAGCAATGGTCCTGAACCATGTCGTCTCATCCCGCCCGGTCAATGCTCCGGGCTTGTCCCAGTACCATGGCGCAGTGCGGAAAGGACCTGGATGTTCGAGACGAATGAAACCAGCGGCGGCGAAGGACGCCAGGTGACCCCGACGGGCGCGATGGGCAACGAATCCGCTGCGGCCCTGCCCGATCTGCCGCAGATGAGCCTGGCAACATTGCGGGCGTTATGGCGGCGGTTGTTCCGCGCATCACAACCCACCATCAGTCGCGACCTGATGATCCGCGGCCTTGCCTATCGTCGACTGCAGGAACAAAGCCTCGGCGGTCTGACGAAAACGACACAGCGCAAGCTTCGCGCCTTGCAGCAGGAGTTTGCATCGCAAGGCGACATCACCGCTCCGATCGCGGTCAGCATCAAGCCCGGCAGCCGCCTGGTCAGGGAATGGCATGGAAAACCCCATGTGGYCACGGTCACCGAGGCGGGGTTTGCGTATGCCGGACAGACCTATCGRTCCCTGACCCGGATCGCGCACCACATCACCGGCGCGCACTGGTCCGGTCCGCGTTTCTTCGGCCTGACAAGCCCCATGCCGAACCAGCGGCGAACCTCAGACATGGCATCGTCAGCGAAAGCTGCAGAGGCGTCGCAAGAGCAAGGAGCACGGCCATGAAGCGGTCGGGAAATGCAGGGCGCCAAACATCGGCTTTAACGCGGGAAAGGGACGCCAAACTGCGCTGCGCCGTCTACACGCGCAAATCGAGCGAAGAAGGACTGGAGCAGGAGTTCAACTCGCTCGATGCCCAGCGCGAGGCCTGTGAGGCCTACATCGCCTCCCAGCGCCATGAAGGCTGGACGCTGCTGCCGACGATGTATGACGACGGCGGCATCTCGGGTGCGACCATGCAGCGGCCGGCGCTGCAGCGGCTGCTGGCTGATATTGCCGACGGCAAGATCGACGTCGTGGTGGTCTACAAGGTCGATCGTTGACCCGCTCGCTTGCCGACTTTGCCAAGATTGTCGAGATCTTCGATGCAAAGCACGTCTCCTTCGTCTCGGTGACGCAGGCGTTCAATACGACCTCGAGCATGGGTCGGCTAACGCTCAATGTCCTGTTGTCCGTTGCCCAGTTCGAGCGCGAGGTCACCGGCGAACGCATCCGCGACAAGATAGCGGCCTCGAAGCGCAAGAGCATGTGGATGGGCGGACAGCCTTCGCTTGGCTATGATGTCAAGGACCGCAAGCTCATCGTCAACGAGACCGAGGCCGCAACGGTCCGCACCGTCTTCCAGCGTTATCGCGAACTCAAATCGGTGCGGCTGCTGCAGGCGGAGCTCGAGGGGGCCGGGATCGTCAGCAAGGTGCGCAAAGCCGCCGACGGCAGCGCTTATGGTGCAAGACCCCTCGCACGGGGTGTGCTGTACCTGATGCTGTCAAACCGCCTCTACCGCGGCGAGATCGTGCACAAGGGGGAGGCTTATCCGGGCGAGCATGCGGCGATCGTCGAGGAGGACCTCTGGAACGACGTGCAGGCGATCCTTGCCGACAATCGGATCACCCGCGATCACGGTCAGCATGCGGCGGCACCCAGTCTCCTCGCCGGGTTGATCTTCGATGCAGGGGGAGAACGCCTGACGCCGAGCCACGCGGTCAAGCGCGGAACGCGCTACCGCTACTACGTCTCCCAATCGCTCATCGTCGCCGGCTCCAGGAAGGACGCGACGTCGGCGTCCTCAACAACCGGCTGGCGGATCCCGGCCGCGGCACTGGAAAGTCTGGTTCGAACGAAATTGATCGGCTTTCTCAACTCATCGGCCGAGATCATGGATGCGCTCAGCGGTGTCGTCCATGACGCCTTGCAACACCCAACACTGACCCGCGCCGCAGCGATGCTCGGACACCATTTCCAGAACCACGGGGAGGAGGGTCTGCGCCGCTTCCTGACCGCTTCGGTCGCCCGGATCGACGTTCATCCCGACCGTGTCGATCTGGCGCTTGATCGCAGCCGTCTGATCGACGCGCTCAGGAATAATCGCGACGCGGCGCCTTCCGGAACAGGGGAGGCGCCGGCCTCCAGCACGAAGCAGACCAACCCGGATGATCGCCTCATCCTGTCCATCCCGGCCACGCTGCAGCGGACGGGCAACGAATTGCGGTTTGTGATTGCTGGCGATCACCGCAAGTCGGAGCCGGATCCCGCGCTGCTGCGCATTCTGGCGCGGGCGCATCTGATCCGCGATCGCCTGTTCACTGAGGATGGCTTGACCATCGGGGAGGTCGCGGTCCAGGAGAAGCTCACGCCCTCCTATATCACCCGGCTTCTCCGCCTGACCTTCCTGGCGCCGGAAATTCTGGCCGGAATTCTGAGTGGCGAACAGCCGCCTGCGCTGACCGCCGCCCGATTGATGGCAGACACGCGCCTGCCGCTCGACTGGCAGGAGCAGCGGATCAAGCTGGGCATCGCCGCCTGAGCGATCGCGCATCATTAACGACGAAAAAAGGCCCGCGACGAGCGGGCCATTTTTGTTGGTGACTGATTCGAAGCCGACGAAGCCTCAAGCAATGACGCTTGCTTACCAGTCAGGCCAGAGACGGCCGTACCACCGACATGGCGATCCGAGACGGCGGCTTGAGAAAAACCTGAGAAAGGCACGCCAATCGTCTCTGTCGGGCGGGGCATCCAAAGCCATCCCGGCAAACCCTCGGAAAAGCCTAACAATTTCCCGCAATCTACGGTGGAAGACGGACTAGTCTCAACTATCTGAGGTTGTGGCGGAGAGGGGGAGATTCGAACTCCCGATACGGTTGCCCGTATGCCGCATTTCGAGTGCGGTGCATTCAACCACTCTGCCACCTCTCCGTGAAAGCCCAAGGCTGGCTGGTTGAGGCGGCGTGGATATCATGGGGTCGGGTGGTCTTCAAGCGCCCGAGAGGTCTTTTTTATTGACAACGCGAGATCGTTTCCCCTAGAGAGACGCTTCTACGCGTGGACCCATCCGTCCGCGCGTTTTCGCGCGGTGACCTTGAGGTTGCCGTTTCATGAAGCCGGAAACTGCCAAAAAGCCAGCCCTGCGGGAGACCGTGGAGAGCCGGTAGAACACGAGGATCAGATGTTCGCAGTGATCAAGACCGGCGGCAAGCAGTATCGCGTCGCCGCCGATGATGTCATTACCATTGCCACGCTCGAAGGAGAGCCGGGCGCCGCTGTCACGTTTGACCAGGTTTTAATGGTCACCAACGACAATGGCACCCAGGTCGGTGCGCCCCTCGTCGAGGGAGCGACCGTGATGGGCGAGGTGGTGGAACACACCCGCGGCGCGAAGGTCATCGCCTTCAAGAAGCGCCGCCGCCAGAATTCGCGCCGCAAGCGCGGGCATCGCCAGGATTACACCGTGGTTCGGATCACCGATATCCTCGGCGCCGGCGAGAAGCCCAAGAAGGCTGCGGCGAAGAAGAAATCCACCAAGGCCGCGGCGGAAGACGCTGCGCCGGCCAGCGCTTAAATAAGCGACGGCACCTGAAAGCAACACGGGAGTACACCCATGGCACATAAAAAAGCAGGCGGCTCGTCCCGCAACGGCCGCGATTCGGCCGGCCGTCGTCTCGGCGTCAAGAAGTTCGGCGATCAAGCGGTCGTGTCGGGCAACATCATCATTCGTCAGCGCGGCACGAAGTGGCACGCGGGCGCGAATGTCGGCATGGGCAAAGACCATACCCTCTTTGCGACTGCCAATGGCCGAGTCCGATTCCTGACGCGTCAAGGCCGAGCCTTTGTAACGGTCGTACCGGCCCAAGAGGCCGCAGAATAAACGGCGAGAGCAAAACGAAGGAGCTCCCGCCGGCATCACACCGACCCGGCGGATCAAGCTTCTACAAGGCCCCATAAGGCCACGCTTCGGATCCGAAACGACAGGGGAGGTGGGATGTCCACCTCCCCTTCGTCATTTCGGGGCTCAGAAAGAGCCCAACCGGATCGGAGCAAGACCATGTTTCCCGACCTCACCCGTGACGATGTTTTCCGGCTGGAAACGCGCCGCCTCTGGCTGCGCTGGCCCCGTCTTTCGGACGTACAGGCCATCGTGCGTCTCGCCGGTGAGAAAGCGGTCGCCGAGATGACGGCACGAATTCCGCACCCGTACGATCCGCAGGATGCCGAGCGGTTCGTGTTCATGGCCCGCAAATCCAACGCGGACGGGCAAGGCCTGCAACTCGCCATCACGCCGAAGGGGAGGCCCAACAGCCTCATCGGCGTGGTCGGCATCGGGCCGAGCCCGGATGGGGGCACGCCGCATCTCGGCTTCTGGCTCGGCACCCCTTCCTGGGGGCAGGGCCATGCGACCGAGGCGGCGCGGGCGCTCATCGATGCGTTCTTCGCCTATGGAGAATGCAGCGAGATCACCGCTTCCGTGCGCGTCATCAATCCGGCCTCGCGGCGGGTGCTCGAGAAATGCGGTTTCTCCTATCAGGGCTCGGGCCTCGTCGAGCTGCCTGAGCGGGGCGGCCTCTATCCGGCGGAACATTTCAGGCTCGACCGCCGCGCCTGGGAGAGCCTGAAAACGTGGGGCCATAGCGGCCTCGTGCCGGATCCGGCGGAACCGGAAGCGGCCATCCCATTGGCCTCTTGAAAAGAGGCCAGAAAATCATCAGGGGCGCTCCCGTCTGTCGAGGGAGCGCCCGCTCCTGGCGCCCGCGTTGCTCCCGCTGGCCTTGTCCCGTAAAGGTTGCGGACCATGAAATTTCTCGATCAAGCCAAGATCTATATTCGTTCGGGCGACGGCGGTGCGGGCTGCATCTCGTTTCGCCGGGAAAAGTTCATCGAATTCGGCGGTCCCGACGGCGGTGACGGCGGGCGCGGCGGCGATGTGTGGGCCGAATGCGTCGAGGGCCTCAACACCCTCATCGACTACCGGTACCAGCAGCACTTCAAGGCCAAGAAGGGCGAGCACGGGATGGGCAAGAACCGTCACGGCGCCAAGGGCCTCGATGTGGTCCTCAAAGTGCCGGCCGGCACCGAGATCCTCGACGAGGACGGCGAGACGGTCATCGCCGACATGACCACTATCGGGCAGAGGATACTCCTCGCCAAGGGCGGCAATGGCGGCTTCGGCAACGCGTATTTCACCACCTCCACCAACCGTGCGCCCCGGCGCGCCAATCCGGGCCTCGAAGGCCAGGAGCGTTGGATGGTCCTCCGCCTGAAGCTGATCGCGGATGCGGGCCTCGTCGGTCTGCCCAATGCCGGCAAGTCGACATTTCTCGCAACCGTCACCGCCGCGAAGCCCAAGATTGCCGATTACCCCTTCACGACGCTTTATCCGGGGCTTGGGGTGGTGCGGGCCTATTCGCGGGAATTCGTGCTCGCCGACATCCCGGGCCTCATCGAGGGCGCGTCCGAAGGCATCGGGCTGGGCGACCGCTTCCTGAGCCATGTGGAACGCTGCCGCGTGCTGCTCCATCTCGTGGACGGCACCAGCGAGCACGCTGGGAAAGCCTACAAGACCGTGCGGCACGAGATCGAGGCCTATGGCCACGGCCTCGCCGACAAGCCCGAAATCGTCGCGCTGTCCAAGGCCGATGCGCTCGATCCCGAGACACTGAAGGAACAGGTGGCCCGGCTGAAGCGGGCGTCCAAGAAGACCCCGGCGGTGATATCCGCGGCCTCGGGCCAGGGCGTCCAGGAGATCCTGCAGGCGTTGCTCAATGTGATCGACGCCGCCAAGCGGGAAGAGAAAGAGGCGGTGGCCCAAGAGGAATGGCATCCGTGACGACACCGGCCCTGCATCAGTTCAAGCGCGTGGTGCTGAAGGTGGGCTCCTCGCTCCTGGTCGATCGCGGCCGGGGCCGGCTGAAACATGCCTGGCTCGCCGCCCTTGCGGAGGACATCGCCGATCTTCACGCAAGCGGCGTCGACGTCCTGGTGGTGTCGTCGGGTGCCATCGCCATGGGGCGCACGGTTCTGGGCCTTCCGACCGGCGCGCTGAAACTCGAGGAAAGCCAGGCGGCGGCGGCGGTGGGCCAGATCGCGCTCGCGCGGGTCTGGTCGGAGGTGCTCGCCCATCACAGCATCGCGGCGGGCCAGATTCTCGTGACGCTCGCCGATACCGAGCAGCGCCGGCGCTACCTCAATGCCCGGGCCACGATCCTGAAACTGCTGGAAATGCGCGCCGTGCCGGTCGTCAACGAGAACGACACGGTGGCGACGAGCGAGATCCGCTATGGCGACAATGACCGCCTGGCGGCCCGCGTCGCCACGATGATCGGCGCGGACCTGCTGGTCCTGTTCTCCGATATCGACGGTCTCTATTCGGCGCCGCCCGCATCGGATCCCGACGCGCGCCATATTCCGGTCGTCGAGCACATCACCCCTTCGATCGAATCCATGGCAGGCGGCGCCGCATCGGAATTGTCGCGCGGCGGCATGCGAACCAAGGTCGAGGCGGCCAAGATCGCGACCGCCGGCGGCACCCATATGATCATCGCGGATGGCCGGGTGAAGAACCCGCTGAAGCGGATCGCCGAAGGAGGGGTGTGCACGTGGTTCCTCACCCCGTCGAACCCCGCCACCGCCCGCAAGACATGGATCGCCGGCGCGCTGGAGCCTCGCGGCACCCTTTACGTGGATGCCGGTGCGATGCGCGCCCTCCAGACCGGGGCAAGCCTCCTGCCGGTGGGCGTCCGACGCGTGGAAGGCGCCTTCGCCAGGGGCGATGCGGTGACGATCCGCGACGACGAACGCATCCTCGGGCGGGGCCTTGTGGCGTACGACGCCGAGGAGGCGGCGCGCATCGTCGGCCGTCCCAGCCGCGAGATCGAGGCGATCCTCGGTTATCCGGGCCGCGCCGAGATGGTGCACCGGGACGACATGGCGCTCGTCGCACTCGGCGAGTGAGCCGCGTGCCGGCAGATCGAGGAGCGGGCGAGGCGGCACTCTCGATGTCGTTGCCAGCCCGCACTCCGCTGGGAGATGGGCTTGGCTCTTCGGCGGCCGGGCGTGCTATGGACTTGCCCGACGATCTCTGGGACCCGGATATGCAAACGACACTCACCATGGGCGGGGCCCGGCCTCGCGGTGATGATTCCCCCGCCGAACTTGCGACTTCGCTCGATGGACGGGATATGTCAGCCCTCATGGCCGATCTCGGGCGCCGCGCCCGGGCGGCCGCGCGCCGCATCGGGTTGGCGAGCACGGATCAGAAGAATGCCGCGCTTCATGCGATGGCGAGAGCGCTCCGGCAGCGGGAGGGCGCCATTCTCGAGGCGAATGCGCTCGACGTCGCCGATGCCAGCCGCAAGGGCCTTGCGGGTTCCTTCCTTGACCGGCTGGCGCTCGATCGCCAGCGCCTTGAAGATATCGCGGCGGCGATCGAGAGCATCGCGGCCCTGYCGGATCCGGTGGGTCGGACCCTCGCGCGCTTCGACCGCCCCAACGGCTTGWCGATCGAGCGGGTGGCGACACCGCTCGGCGTCATCGGGGTGATCTTCGAGAGCCGCCCCAACGTGACGGCCGATGCCGGCGCCCTCTGCCTCAAGGCAGGGAACGCCGCCATCCTGCGCGCCGGTTCCGACAGCTACCGCACATCGCGCCTCATCGCGGACGCGATGGGCGAGGGATTGAAGGAGGCGGGACTTCCCCCCGATGCCATCCAGCTCGTGCCCACCCGGGACCGCGCCGCCGTCGGCGCCATGCTGGCGGGCCTCGACGGCGCCATCGACGTCATCGTCCCGCGAGGCGGCAAGAGCCTGGTGGCACGGGTGCAGAGCGAGGCGCGGGTCCCGGTCTTCGCCCACCTCGAGGGCCTCTGCCATGTCTTCGTGGATCGCAATGCCGATCTGGCGATGGCCCGCGATATCGTGCGCAACGCGAAGATGCGGCGAACGGGCGTCTGTGGGTCGGCCGAGACGCTTCTGGTCGATCGCGCCTGCGCCAAGACGCATCTCGCGCCGCTGATCGCGACGCTCATCGAGGCCGGCTGCGCCGTGCGAGGCGACGAGGCGACGCAGGCGGCGGATACGCGCGTGTCTCCGGCAACCGAGGAGGATTGGCGCACCGAATATCTCGACGCCATCATCGCCGTCCGGGTCGTCGACGATTTGGCGGGCGCCATCGCGCATATCGAGAGCTACGGGTCCCACCACACGGATTGCATCGTGACCGACGACCATGCGGCGGCGGAGCGGTTCCTCGCGGAGGTGGATTCCGCCATCGTGCTGCACAACGCCTCGACGCAATTCGCCGATGGGGGCGAGTTCGGGTTCGGGGCCGAGATCGGGATTGCCACCGGACGCATGCATGCCCGGGGCCCCGTCGGCGTCGAGCAGCTCACGTCGTTCAAATACCGGGTTCGCGGCACGGGTCAGACGCGCCCGTGATGCTTGCCTCGGGACGATTCAGAATCCAGCCATCCGGTCTCGCGCGCCTGCCGCGCGCCACCCGGGGCATGCGGATCGGCCTCTATGGCGGGTCGTTCAACCCGGCCCATGAGGGCCATCGGCTGGTGAGTCTGTTGGCGCTGAAGCGCCTTGGGCTCGACCGGGTCTGGTGGATCGTCACGCCGGGAAATCCACTCAAATCGACCGGGGAGCTCGCTTCCCTGGCGGAGCGTGTGGCGGATGCGCGGGAGGTGAGCGCTCATCCGCGCATCGATGTGACCGATTTCGAACAAGCGGTCGGATCCCGCTACACGGTCGATACGCTGGCCTTTCTCAAGCGCCGCTATCCGGGGGTCGATTTCGTCTGGATCATGGGTGCGGACAATCTCGCGGGCTTCCATCGGTGGCGCGGCTGGCGGGAAATCGCCCGGATGATGCCCATCGCGGTGATCGACCGGCCGGGCTGGACGCTCAAAGCGACCCATTCTCGCGCGGCTGCCGCATTGGCCTTCGCACAGGTCGATGAAGGGTCGGCAGCGGCCCTGCCCATGCTGCGGCCGCCCGCCTGGACCTTCATCCACGGACCCCGCTCTTACGCCTCTTCGACGGAGCTGCGGCGCCTGCGACGAAGTTCTTCCGCCCGCGCCCGTTGAAATACCGTGCCGTTCCGCACTATCTTAAGATCACAGCGCGGTGGCGCGCTGCTTGAAAGGACTTGAACCTGAACCGTCTTTCTCCGCTTGAGGCGAATCTGAATTCGCCTCCCCCTCTCTCCGGAGCGGATGCTCCGCTTGATGAGGATATCCGGGCCGTCGCCCTGGCTTGCCTTGAGGACATGAAGGCCGAAAACACGGTCGAGTTGGACCTCGCAGGCAAAACCTCCATCGCAGACACCATGTTCGTGACATCCGGCCGCTCGCACCGCCATGTGGGTGCGATTGCCGATCGCGTGATCAAGGAGCTCAAGGACAGGGGCTTCGGAAATGCGCGGGTCGAGGGCATGCCGGCCTGCGACTGGGTGTTGATCGATGCAGGCGACGTCCTGATCCATATTTTCCGTCCCGAGGTGCGTGGTTTCTACAACCTCGAGAAGATGTGGGGCGCCGACCGTCCTCAAGACCACGTCAGCTGACGAAGGCTGACGGCGTTGCGGTTGAGCTTGCTGGCCGTGGGCCGTCTGAAAAGCGGCCCTGAGCGGGAGCTTGTCGAGCGCTATCGGCAACGCATCGAGGGCCTCGGGCGTAATCTCGGATTTACGGGACTGGACATCGTCGAGTTTCCCGAGAGCCGGGCGCGTCGCGAGGATGACCGGCGCGCCGAAGAGGCCGCCGCCATATCGGATCGCGCCGGAGATTCGGCCCTCATCGTCTTCGACGAGCGGGGCAAGAGCCCCACGAGCGACGCGTTCGCCGGGTGTATCCGGCAGTGGCGGGACGACGGCATGGCTGGTCTTGCCTGCGTCATCGGCGGCCCGGACGGGCTCGATCCCCAAATCCTCCAGCGCGCCAAGCTGGTCGTCTCCTTCGGTGCCCTGACCATGCCGCATCAGATCGTGCGGGCCCTCGTGGCCGAACAACTTTATCGGGCACTGACAATCATCGCCGGTCACCCTTATCATCGGGCCGGACATGATGATTCCTGAGGCATGACGCGACCTTCATTTTTTCTGATCCCGGCCCTCGCGGCGGTCGCATGGCTCGCAAGCGGCGCTCCGTCCGCCGCCCAGCAGGCGCCGGCGAACCGGCAGATCCAGCCAGCGCCGCCCCCAGTGGCGGGCGAGACGCTTGAGCAGAAGACCCAGCGCGAGAAGGACTTGCGCGCGCTCGAGGAGGCCATGGCGGCGAGCGCGAAGGCCAACAAGCAGTTGGAGACGGAAATCGCCGAGATCCGGACCGACCGCGCCAAGCTCAACACCGCCCTGATCGATACGGCCACCCGCGTTCGCGAGACCGAGGACCGGATCCACGAGCTGGAAGAGCGCCTCAAGACGCTGGTCGCCAGCGAGGCGGCCATCCGGCGCTCTCTCGAAAGCCGCCGGGGGGTGATCATCGAAGTTTTCGCAGCCCTGCAACGCATGGGACGTCGTCCGCCGCCGGCGGTGCTGGTGCGGCCGGAGGACATGCTGGAGGCCGTTCGCGCATCCATCCTTCTCGGAGCGGTCCTGCCCGAGCTTCGGGTCGAGGCCGAAATTCTCGCCACCGATCTCGCCGAATTGGTCCGCCTCAAGAATGCCATCGCGACGGATCGCGGGTCGCTCGGCAAGGAGCTGGCGGCGCTCAATGCCGAGCAGGACCGATTGTCGGCCCTCATCGACGCGCGGCAGGGCCGAATCGCCGAAGTCGAAAAATCGCTGGGGTCCGAGCGCGGCAAGGCCACCGAACTGGCGCGTCAGGCTGGAACTCTCAAAGAGTTGATCGACCGGATGGAGAAGGAAATCCTGGGCGCCCAGAAGGCCGCCGAGGAGGCGCGGAAGGCGGCGGAAGCGCAGGAAAAGCAGGCCCGGGAGCAATTCGCCCAGGCGGCTTTCCGCGATCCCGCCCGCCTTGCCCCGAAAGTTCCCTTCGCGGAGGCGCGCGGGCAGTTGCCGCGTCCGGTCAGCGGCGATGTGGCACGGGAGTTCGGCGCGTCGGATGGTTATGGTGGCACCACGCGGGGAATTTCCATCAATACGCGCCCCAAAGCCGCCATTGTCTCCCCGGCAGATGGGTGGGTGGCGTTCGCCGGCCCCTTCCGGTCCTACGGACGACTCTTGATCATCAATGCGGGCGGAGGGTATTATCTGTTGTTAGCCGGAATGGACCAAATCAACGTCGACGTCGGGCAATTCGTGCTCGCCGGCGAGCCTGTAGCGACCATGGGGGAAACTTCTCTCGTGTCGCTCGCGGGAAGCAGTGTAGAAAAGAACGCCCCGGTTCTCTATGTAGAGTTCAGGAAAGACGGCGGTTCGATCGATCCAGGTCCATGGTGGGCGAAATCGCAAAGCGAAAAGGTTCGCGGGTAATGCGCAAAGTGTCCCTTCTCATTCTCGGCGCCCTCGTGGGCGCCGGCGGTGCCACGATGGTATCGCAGACCACGTTGCTGTCCTCGACCAGCGCGGTCGCGGCCTCGGCGGACACCTATCGGCAACTCAGCCTTTTCGGCGATGTGTTCGAAAAGATCCGCACCGATTACGTGGAGAAGCCTGAGGAATCCAAGCTGGTCGAATCGGCCATCAACGGAATGCTGACCTCACTCGATCCCCATTCGAGCTATATGGACGCCAAGAGCTTCCGCGACATGCAGGTTCAGACCCGTGGCGAATTCGGCGGCCTCGGCATCGAGGTGACGATGGAAGACGGCCTGGTGAAGGTCGTCACCCCCATCGACGATACCCCGGCGTCGCGCGCCGGCATTCTGGCCAACGACGTGATCACGCAGATCAATGGCGAGCAGGTTCAGGGACTGAATCTCAACCAGGCCGTCGACAAGATGCGCGGCCCGATCAACTCGGCGGTGACGCTGAAGATCCAGCGCAAGGAAGCCAAGGAGCCGCTCGAGATCAAGCTCACCCGTGAGATGATCAAGGTCCGCCCGGTGCGGGCCCGGGTCGAGGGCGATATCGGCGTCTTGCGGATCACCCAGTTCAACGAGCAGACCTACGAGGGCCTTCGCAGCAGCATCGAGAAGCTGACCTCGGATATCGGCGCCGACAAGCTGTCGGGCTTCGTCATCGACCTGCGCAACAACCCGGGCGGCCTTCTCGACCAGGCCATCATGGTGTCGGATGCGTTCCTCGACCGGGGCGAGATCGTCTCGACCCGGAGCCGGAACGCCGAAGATACCCAGCGCTTCAACGCCAAGTCGGGCGATCTGACCAAGGGCAAGCCCCTGGTGGTCCTCGTCAATGGCGGCTCCGCATCGGCCTCCGAGATCGTGGCCGGCGCCCTGCAGGATCACAAGCGCGCGACCGTCCTCGGCACGCGCTCGTTCGGCAAGGGCTCGGTGCAGACCATCATTCCGCTCGGTGGCAATGGCGCCGTGCGACTGACGACGGCCCGCTACTTCACCCCGTCCGGCCGCTCGATCCAGGCCAAGGGCATCGACCCGGATACCGAGGTGCTGCAGGACGTCCCGGACGAGCTCAAGGGCAAGGATGAGACCAAGGGCGAAGCGGGCCTTCGCGGCCACCTGCAGAACGGCGGCGACAAGGAGGAGCGGGGCGGCTCGTCGGCTTATGTGCCGCCGGATCCGACCAAGGACAAGCAGCTCCTCGCCGCCTACGACTTCCTGCATGGCGTTCGCAAGGGCGCGGCCAACGCGACGGCGCCTGCGCCCGCCAACTGAGCCGATCGCCCGGCTTCGCGAAGGTTTGAGACATCGACCCGGCGGTCCCGCACCGCCGGGTCTTTTGTATCGGATCGAACCGGACGCAACGGAAAGGCTTGTGAAAGGCAGCCCGAGGGGTCAATCTCTCGGGATGTGAGAAACGTGGGACCGCCCCGCCGCGAACATTCCGCGGCGCCGGTAATCTCGTCCGGTTGCGCAGGAAGGTGGTGTTGGAATGAGAAGCGGCAGAGGACAGCAGCTCAGGGAGCTTCCCTACCGTTCCTGCGTCGGTGTCATGCTTCTCAACAAGGCCGGCCGCGTCTTCATCGGCCGCCGTCGTTCCGAGCCCAATCCCCACGACGCCACGGCGGCCTATGCGTGGCAGATGCCGCAAGGGGGCATCGATCCGGGCGAGGACCCCTATCAGGCTGCGTTGCGCGAACTCTACGAGGAAACCAGCGTCCGCTCGGTGATTCCCTTGGCCGAAGCGCCCGAGTGGTATTCCTACGACCTCCCCTCCGTGGTCGCGGGGCGTGCCTGGCGCGGCCGCTATCGCGGCCAGACCCAACGCTGGTTCGCGTTCCGCTTTGAGGGCGATGAGGACGAGATCAACGTCCAGCAGCCCGGCGGCGGGCGGCACAAACCCGAATTCGACGAGTGGCGGTGGGAGGCCATGGAGCGGCTTCCCGAACTGATCATCCCGTTCAAGCGACCGGTCTATGAGAACGTCGTGGCGGCCTTTAGCGATCTCGCCGAGATGGCCCGTCAGGATTAGCCAAAGGCGCCGAAATGGCGCTGCCGGCTCCGGTTGGCGCGCCGGTGGAATTCCGGGAACCTTTGCGCGCTCGCATTCTCCAATGTGTTGACGACCCGCCACGGGGCGGGTGCAGCACGGAGAGCCTCCCATGCGACCGATTTCCCTCGCCTTCATGACGCTTCTGGTCGGATCTTTTCCGGCACTCGCGCACGAAGTCCCCGCCACCGTTGCGAAATCGCCCCCGAAAGGCGCCTATCAGCAGGTGAGTAAACTCGTAAAGCTGCCCGACTTTCTGCCCGGCATGGGCCAGCTCTTCGTCGATCCGGCCACGCTGCCGGCAGGCCCGTTCCTCGCCTACGATCATGATGGCAGGCTTGTGAGCACCATCTACATGGTGCCGGTCGAGGACCTCAATCCGAACAAGCGTTTCGACGATTTGTCGGCTCCGGGCGGCAATGTCGACCACGTGGACATCTATTTCAACGCGGGACATCCCGGCGTCGAGAAGCCCCACGCTCATCTGGTGCTCTGGCATGTCTCGAAGGCCGACGAAGCGCGGGTCGCCAAATGAAATTCACCCGACGCCAGATCCTGTGGGGAGGCGGCGGGCTTGTCGCCGCCGCCCCGTTTCTTGCGAAAGCCGGCGACACGGTGGCAATCGGGATGCAAGGCCGCGCAGACGGATCGCAGGTATGGTTCGACCCGGTCGGCATCCTCATCCGCCCGGGTCAGACGATCCGCTGGATCAACCGCGATCCCGGAAACTCCCACACGGCGACGGCCTATCACCCGGCGAATTTCGACCGCCCGCGCCGGATGCCCGATGGCGTGAAACCCTGGAATTCCGACTATCTCCTGCCGGATGAGACGTTCTCCGTCACCTTCCGACATCCTGGAATTTACGATTATTACTGCGTGCCACATGAGCATGCGGGAATGGTCGGACGCATCGTCGTCGGTTCGCCGCAGCCGCCGGGCTGGAAAATGGCCGGGGATCAGGCGCAGGATGTGCCGGACGATGCCCTTCGTGCGTTTCCCGCCATCGAGGACATCATGAGAAGCGGCACAGTCCGGCGCACATGAAGCGTGYCGGCGCTATCGAGGAGGCGAATCCGTGATGAACCGCAGCCAAGCCGCCGCGCCCGGAGGAGAAACCCTGCCCGGAGGAGAGACCCTTGCGAACATGGCCGACKAACCATTGGTCGAACGGGCCCGGCAGGGTGACGGGGGCGCCGTGCGGGTTCTCGTCCAGCGCCATAATCAGCGCCTGTTCAGGGTCGCGCGTGCCGTCATTCGCGACGATGCCGAGGCGGAGGACGTCGTACAGGAGACCTATGTCCAGGCATTCACCCATCTCCATGCGTTTCGGGGCGACGCGCAGCTCTCGACCTGGCTTACCCGCATTGCCTTCAACGCGGCCCTGGCGCGTGTCCGCCGTCGGCGGCCTACCGCGCCGCTCGAAACCGTGGATATACAGGACAGCAGCACGGGGGGGCGCCTGATCATGTTCCCCTCTCCGCAGCCGCCGCCGAACCCCGAGCGAGAACTCGCGCGCGTTCAGGTCCGAGGCATCATCGAACGGGCGATCGATACGCTCCCCGATTCCTTTCGCGTCGTGTTCGTCATGCGGGATGTGGACGGCATGAGCACCGAGGAAACGGCGTCGTACCTTGCGATCCGCATCGAGACGGTCAAGACGCGGCTTCACCGGGCACGAAAGCTGATGCGCTCGGCCATCGAAAACGAATTGTCCGGCGCTTTCGCCGAGGCGTTTCCCTTCGATGGCGCGCGCTGTGTCCACATGGCGGAAAGCGTCGTCGAAAAGCTTCGGGCGGCGCGGATCCTCACGGAATGACGCGTCCTCAGGCGCCGCCCCGTCAGGACGCCCGCCGCCTCAGAATTGCGTAGACCGAAGTGGCGAAGTAGTCGCGGATAACGGGCACACGCACCAGGGCCCTGGAGAGATTGAACAGCGGCCGGATGCGCTTGAGTTCGGGATTGACGGAGAGAAACTGAAATTCCCAACCCGTATCGGCGACATCCCGCAGAAAATCGGAATACCGCATGAGGTTGAGTCCCCCCGTAATGTCCTGATAGCGGGTTGCCGCGTCGGTCGGCCGATAACGCTCGCGGCGCAGGCGAAGGATCGCCTCCTCGGAGAACAGCGCGCCGCGCCAGGGAATCGGCATCCGAAAAAACTCATCCATGTGGTCACCCACCGGAGAGTGGAAAAGCGGGCCGAAGGCCAGCACCACGATACCGCCGGGCGCCAGCAGATCGTCGAGCTGCTGGAAGAGGGAGCGGGGATCGCTGATATGCTCCAGTGCCTCATGGGACAGGATCACGTCGTACCGCTCATTGGGCTGCCAGTCGTGAATGTCCTCGCAGACGAAATCGACCCTCTCGGCGAGGCCAAGCTGCTGGGCCCCCAACCGCCCGCGCTTGACATACCGGGCCACCATGTCGATGCCGGTGACGTGTCCGCATCCGGCCTGGGCGAGCGCCAGCGTCATGTCGCCCGGCCCGCAGCCCACATCGAGGTAGCGCAGCTCCGGGCTGATCGGCAATCCGCCGTCCAGCCGAGTCATCAGCTTGTCGAGGCGCGCCATCGCCCGGCTGATGTCGATATCGGCATCCCGCGATGCCGCCTCGTCCATTTCTTCTTCGGTCTTCAGGCAGCGGGAATGGGTGAACGGTCGGAGGATCGCGTAATCGAGCTTTTGGCCAAGCATACCGGCTCTCCCAGGACGGCGGTGGYGGGCATGGATTTTTCCGGTCACGCATCCGTCGGTGTTTCAAGACCACGCGGGAAGCCTCGCGATCCAGCGCGCCGCGACCGGGTCCGGACCGCGCCGAGGGACGCTCCCCTTCACGAATCCTTACATCACCGCGCTGAAGGTGAGAACTTGCGCGCCGGGGCAATTAAGGGTGGGTTGGCGGGACCATCGGGGTCGGCCGCAGGGCCGCAGGGTCGAACCCCGCCTGCGGTAAGGAAACGGTCCCCGAGAGGGACGCAGTGGCTGGTGCCGGCCGCGAGACGAAGCGGCGGCGAAGCCAGCCGGTCACCGGCCGATCGAAGAATCGGTAGGCCATCAGCGATAGGGCGATGGACGCCGCTGTCACGACGGTAGCGTAGCTCCAGGGGGCCGCCTCCACCGGGAGCTTGAGCCGGAGCGCAACCATGCGGCAGCCCCATAGTGCCAGGGGGTGCAGGAGATACAACGCGTAAGACGCATCGCCGACCAGGGCCACGCTGCGAGCGCCCCGCGGGATGGGCCCGAACCGGCCGAGGGTCGCGCCCGCAAGGAGGAGCGCGCTTGGAAATCCATAGGCCATCACCCGGCCCCAGGAAGACGGAAAGGGTTGGCCCACCTGACGCCAGAACAGGAAGGCCGCCATCGCCATCATGCCGCAGGCGATGCTTCGAGGCAGGCGGATCCCCTGCCTGTACGCCAGGCCGAGGGCGAGGCCGAGACCGAAATTCAGCATGATCGGCCGGGTCCAGAACGTCAGGAGATCGTTGTCCGGCGGGATGACGCGCCCGGCCGCAACAAGCCCGATCATCACCGCGATCAGCACGTAGACGGCCAGCCGGCGAGGGAGCGCGATTGCCATGGCGAAGAGCGCGTAGAAAAACATCTCGTAATTGAGAGTCCAGCCCACCACGTGGAGGGGCTGCATGGCGCCGCCGGGCGCTGCTAGGGGCACGAAGAGGAACGAGGCCGCCGTGTGAGCCAGGGTGTATCCTCCGCCGAGAGACACGACATACAGCATGGTGACGGCCCAGTAGAGCGGCACGATCCGGATCAGGCGACGGATGATGAAGGTCTTGGCCGCGCCCGGCTGCCCGAACAGCCGGTCGGACGAGATCACGATGACGAAGCCGGAAATGCCGAAGAAAATGTCCACGCCCGCCGACCCGACCGACAGGTTAGGCAGCGCGTTCGGCAGGCCGAAACCGAGGACGAGATTAAGCTGGACGTGATGCAGCACCACTATGGTGGCGGCCAAAGCCCGCAGTATCTGCACGGAGAGGAGAGAAGACACGGCTGCCCTAACTTCAACACCGGACTTCTCCCACATCCGCGGCGTCGCTTGCAAGTCTCGACGGTGAGCTAGTGTCGACGGGAGAAGGCGGGGTGCAGGAATGGGCCTCCACAATAAGTACGAAGCAGGCTTTATCCGCGGGCGCGATTCAGAGCCGCACCTCGTTTGGGCACTTGCTCCTCTGACACCGGGGGCAGAACCTTCTTGCCGGCCGCTTATGGCCGCATAGGAGAGGCGCCGCGGGCCGCGGCGAAACGCTCATGCCGCAATTCGTGATCGAACGAAACATGCCCGGGCTCGGCACCAAGACTGCCGAGGAAATGAAAGGTGCGTCCCGCACGTCGTGCGACGCCCTGCGCGCCTTGGGGCCCGAAATCCAATGGGTCCACAGCTATGTCACCGACGACAAGATGTATTGCGTCTACCGCGCTCCGAGCGAGGACCTCATTCGCGAACACGCCAAGCTGGGCGGATTTCCGGCCGACCGCATCTCGCAGATCCGCTCGATGATCGATCCGACGACAGCCGAATAGGGAGGATTGTGGCGCTGCTCGCAGCATCCGGCGCCGGAGCATCGTCGAGGTTAAGCGGGAAGATGGTGCCCCTGGCCGGAATCGAACCAGCACTCCTTGCGGAACTCGATTTTGAGTCGAGCGCGTCTACCAATTCCGCCACAGGGGCAACGCGGGAGCCGAGTAACATGGCTTGCGCGGGGCGGTCAATCGAACTCGCATTGGGCGTGGCGCCGCTGCCTCTCGCCATGGCTGGCCGGTTGTGCTCAAAGGAGCTTCGAGGTCGCGAGGCCTCCCTCCCGCACAGCCCCCGGACCACGATGCTGAGACGCCTATACGACTGGACCCTGTCGCTCGCCGCGCGGCCTTCGGCGCCGTATGCGCTGGCTTTGGTGTCGTTCGCCGAGAGCTCGTTCTTTCCCGTGCCGCCCGACGTGATGCTGGTGCCGATGATGCTGGCCCGGCCGGACCGGGCCTGGTCCTACGCGCTGATCTGCACCGTCGCCTCCGTGGTGGGCGGGATCCTCGGCTATCTGATCGGCTACCTGCTGTATGATTCCATCGGCGTCTGGGTGTTCAAGTTCTACGGCCTCGCCGATGGCGCGGAGGCGTTCCGGCATTCCTATGCCGAATACGGGCATTGGGTGATCCTGCTCAAGGGCCTCACCCCCATCCCCTACAAGCTGGTGACGATCACCTCGGGCTTTGCCGGCTATCACCTGGGCTGGTTCATCCTGCTCTCCGCCCTGACCCGTGGAGCCCGTTTCTTCATCGTGGCCCTCCTGATGACCCGCTATGGTCTCGCCATCAAGGGCGTCATCGACCGGCACTTCAACCTCGTGGCGGCGATCGCGGTGATAGCGCTGGTGGGCGGCTTCGTGGCGTTCCGCTACCTGTTCTGAGGACACGACGATGCAGGCTCGGCTCACTCTCCGGCAGGCGGCCCTTGCGATCGCAATCGTCGCGGCAGCCACCATCGGCGGCGCCCTCGTGTTCCAGTATGGCTGGGGCTACCAGCCCTGCAAGCTGTGCCTGCAGCAGCGCTATCCCTATTACCTGGGCATTCCGGTGGCGCTCGCAGCCGCCGTGCTTCCCGCCCAATGGACGCGGGCGGGGCTCTATCTTCTGGTGCTGATCTTCGTCGCCAGCGCGGCCCTCGGCGCCTATCATTCGGGTGTCGAATGGGGCCTCTGGCTGGGCCCGAGCGATTGCGGCGGCGATACGGGGGCGGCGCCCGGCAAAGTGGGCGATCTCATGAGCCAGCTCAACAC